>JAVJQK010000071.1 GCA_040218145.1 Sandaracinaceae bacterium
TGACAAGACCCCTCGGCCCTCGACGCGCGACTCGGCGTCACTCCTCCTCGAAATACTCGAGGTATTCCTCGTCGTCGTTCCTTGATTCGCGCGCCGATGGCTCGCGGGGTTTTGCCAATCACTGCTGATCCGGGTGACTAGGTGGATGGACCAACGACAGGGCCCGAGACCCGAACCAGGGCCAACGACAACGAAGACCGGAGACCCTGGACCGAACCAGGCCCAACGACAACCATGCCCGGCTTGCCGGCCGAGAGGGTACGACGGCCGAGCTCGGCGAGCGAGGATCCCCCCTTTGACGATCGTGCCGATCAGCAGCAGCGCTGCTTCTGCTTGCCGTAGGTCTTCCAGCCGAAGACCTCGCGGTAGAACGCGGCTGAGTCGAGCGGCTCGTGCGCGAACGCGTCCCGGTAGCGTGCATCGAAGCCCCTACTGGACCCGGTTCCGAAGGCCTGACGCTCCACGGCCACGGCAGCGAACCCCGCGCCGTGGCGATCGCGTGCGCACAGCGCGCCTTCGAAGGGGAGGGCGATGAGCTCGCCGCCTCGCTCGAGGATCGTTCGGCGACAAGCGGCGGTGCTCTCGACCTCGACGTACGTGAGCCACCGCGACGTTCTTCTCGCCGCCCAACCCCAGCCGCGCCTCGCCGAGCGTCGCACTCGAAGCGCGAAGAGCTCCGCGTAGAACTGCCGCCGCCTCGACCCTCCTGAGGCTCACCGCGCGCGCGGCGCCGCCGGAGGCAACGTCAACGTCGAGACGGTCACGCGACCCGCCCGGCTGACGTGGGCCACGAGGACGGTCTCGTCATCGACGACGGCGGGGGCAGAATATGCGGGGTACGTCACGTCTCCAGCGATCCGGGCGGCCGACCATCCGCCTTCACCGACTCGCAGCCCGTCTTCGTGCACGGCGACGTACAGGGCCATGTCGTCGCATCGGTCGCCGGGGTCGCAGTACCTCGGACGTGCGAGGAAGGCTGCCGCAACGAGGTGCTCTCCCAGGGCTGCTCGAAGCCTCCCCTCGATCTGACCGCCGGGTGTAGGCGGGAACAAGGGGAACACCTCATCGAGGTGGTCGATCCGGGCAGGGAGCACATGCCGCCTCACTCGACCCTCGCTGGCGTCGAGACGTCGAACCGTCGCGGTGGGGATGAGCCGCGGCGCATCCCGCTCCTCTTCGAGAGCGAGGAGCACTTCGAGCGGGGAGAGCTGGCGAGCGACGACCTGCCCCGGACCGATGTCCACCACCAGCCGTCGCGTCGCGCTGGCGCGGAGGTGGATGGTCCAGACGTCGTCGTAGCTCCTCGCGCGGACGGGCTGCAGGGCGTCCAAGCGCAGCTCCGGATCCCTGTCGGCGACCTCGCTCAGAAGCACCTCGTGGGATTCCTGGGTCCATGCGCCAGAGGCATCTCGTCGGCACACGCCCAGCCGCAGCTGCTCATCGCCGAGGCGGGCGCCGTAGGCACCGAGAAACACGAGGCCTCGAGGGACGCCTTGCCCATCGAGGACGAACACGGGTCGCTCCCGTTGCCCCTCCCCGACGGATTCGTGCGACACGCTCGCTTCCGGCAGGGCACGTGGGACCGGCGGCGGCCAGGGCGTGCCTGCGCACGCCGTCAACGTGGACATGAAGAAGATCCCCCATCGCATCGCGTCGGCTCTCCCTACGGCGCGGCCGACCATCCCCTCCCCCCGCCACGCGCATCTCGTCGAATCTGATGACCTGTCTCGCGCAATCGTGATCACTCGTTTCGCTCGTTCATGATCGCCGCAGTGCTGGGAGGGACGCTCTTCGTCATATCGTCATAGCTGGAAGCAGCTGGATTGATTGAGCTTTCCCGAATGACGATAAGACGAAGAGCGTCCCCGAGGCGTAGCCTCCCTGAGGCGGGGAGCGCGCTCGGCTTCGCGGGCTTCTTCATTGGCTCGGCTGCCTACTTCGACCTGGTGCTCGGGGAGGCGGTGACGTGGCGCCTCGACTCCACGCAGGTGCGCTCGCGATCGCGATGTCCCAGATCGGACTGACCATCTGGGCGATGGAACGCGCTCGAAGGTGGCTCGGCGGGTCATGTGCCCGCCGCGCAATCAGCCCCCCCCGCCCGCCGCGCAGCCCTATGTGCTCCTCGGCCGCCGCGAGGGAGTTGCTCCAGCGGGTGCAGGCGGTCATCGACGCGCTGTAGCGCCATCGGAGGCCGCCAAACCACACGGGTCGGGAAGGCTTGACCGGCGCGTTCGTACGCTCCGGCGGTGTCCGTCCATCTCCTCCCGTCTGCGGTCCCCGACCCGCCCGCTCACTTGCCATCGAGGCCTCATGTGGCCCCTCGCTGCTCGCGTCGCCGCGCTTGGAGCGTCCGATGAGGGTCGTCGAGGCGCGCGAACGCCATAGAGCGGCCTCCGGCGGGCCCGAGTCGCCACCCGAGGTCCACGGCGAGCTGAGGAGCCTCATCGCCGAGCTCAGGGAGCACCCACAGATCAAGGTGTCGAAGCGCAAGGCGCCGCGCCGAAAGCCAGAGAAGAGCCGGGAAGTCCTCGAGTTCGCGCGCACCGTGAGCGGCCTGTCGATCCCGGACGCGTGGCTCCCACTCTGCGCCGAGACGCCGCTCAAGCTCGAATGGAAGGTCGACGGGAAGGTCGAGGGTGGCTGCCGGCTCTGGCCGCTCGACGACTCCCCGGACATCTATGCCCCGCCCCTCGTGCAAGACCAGGACGGCAACCGCATCGACTTCAACCAGATGCCCCCGCGCGGCGAGGGCTGTACGCCCTACGACGAGGTCGAGCACGCCGCGTCGGGCGTGGTGATGCGGGCCGAGCAGGGCGCCGAGGGGCCTCAGCTGTGGTACTACGATTACTCGCGCGCAGCATGGCAGCTGGACCTGAGCCTGCCCGACTACCTCCGCTGCATGCGCCGCGCCCGGGCGGTGCACGGCTGGCAGCGCCTGTACTGCCCGTTCGGTCGCAACGACGACGGGCTCGGTCTCTTGAGCCAAACGCTGGACCGCATCACCGAGCTCTTCGGGCCCGAGGCGGTGGAGCAGATGGACATCACCGCCAACAGCTCCGCGAACCTCGCGCGGCTGCGTGAGCTGCGTGAGATGGAGGGCTGGCCCGAGCAGGCGCACCATCTGATCCGCCAGCCCGTGCTGGTCGTCTCGCTCTCGTGGCCGCTGGTGCAGAACGAGCCCCGCTTCAGAGAGCTCGCCTACCCACGCGACGGAGCCTTTTACGTGATCTCTCCTCTCGTCGAGCCGCTGACGCGCTTCGAGGAGCTCGAGGAGAGGGGCTCGACCGACGCGCGCGAGCAGGACGCGATCGTGACAGCGGTCCTGGACTGGTTGCCCGACGAGATCTTCAGGACGTACGAGGCCAGGACGGTGTTCCTGACGCCCGTCGACGGTCAGCTGCCCTTCTCGGTTGGCTTTCACGACCTCCCGGCCGCCCAGCTCCACGAGGCGTTCGCGGACTGGGGCTTCTCGGTCTACACCGAGGCCGATCTGCCCTCGACCGGCTGACTCCCCGGCCTAGAGGCGCTGCGCTTCTCTCAGCATACGGCCGCCGACACCCCCAGCCGCTCGAGGCCCGGGATCACCGCGCCCTCGATCGTGCCGTAGAACACCTCCCGCGCGAGCGTCGGGTCATCGGCGCCGAGCGCGATCTCGGGCTCACTGAGCCCTGCTGGGAGGGGGGACGCTCTTCGTCATAGCTCGAAGCCGCTGAGCCCTGCTGGGAGGAGGGACGCTCTTCGTCATATCGTCATAGCTCGAAGCAGCTGGATTGATTGAGCTTTCCCGAATGACGATAAGACGAAGAGCGTCCCCGAGGCGTAGCCCGTCGAGTGATCGGAATGACGATAAGACGAAGAGCGTCCCCGAGGCGTTGCCTCGACTGATCGCGACGCGCCCGACTTGATCACGCCGGAGCTCGAGGCGACGGAGATCGACGCGCCCCGCGCCACACGGCGACGTCAGGCGCCGGGGAAGCGCACGTAGGCCTCGACGAGCAGGCGCGCGAGCGCGTCGTCGTCAGGGCGCTCGTCGATGCGCCCGCGGGCGCGGAGGTCATCGACGAGGCGGTCGATCACGGCCTCCTGCGTCAGCGCGTCCGCCCCCGACGCGACCAGCGCGACCTCGTCTTCGTCGCGGTAGCAGTTGGCCTTCCACTGCACGGAGAGCCGAACCTCGGGCCAGCCGTAGCTCGCGAGCTCCTCGCCGTCTTTCGCGAGGTGCCAGCGCTCGTCGGCGTCGGAGAAGGTCAGGGTGCCCCCCGGCTCGACGGGCGGCGGAGGCGCGTCGTCTCCGCCCACGCGGTCGACGCCGTGGAACGTCCCGTCGACGTCGAGGTGGATTGCGGTGTTGAAGCGCGGCGAGACGGTCGCCGGCGCGGCGTCGGGGCCGTCCGGGTAGAACACGAAGTCGCCGCCCTCGCAGTCGTTGAAGAAGGCGACGCCGGCCGTGACGTGTTTGCGGTGCGACTCGAAGAGCCCCGAGTGGTGCATCACGACGAGGAACCACTCGGGCACCTTCCACTTGTCGAGCCCGCGGTACTCCGGCGTGTCGGTGTGCAGCGGCAGCTCCTGCCCCGGCAGCAGGATGTTCGCGTAGAGCATCGTCGGCCGCACGAGCGGGCGCCCGGTCAGCTCGGCGGCCGCGCTCGCGAGCTCGCTCGACTCGAGCACCGGCTCGATGCCGGGCAGCTGCACCTCGGAGTGCTCGAAGAAGACGCTGCGAAAGAGGTTGATGCGGCTCATCACCTTCGACGGGTCCTCGTGCCGACCGAAGCGCCCGCCCGTCATCAGGTGGTTCATCGCCGCGTCGTGCCGGCGCACCATGCCCGCGCCGAAGCCGTGCTCCACGGGGCCCTCGACATAGACACCGTAGGCGCCTCGCTGCGCGCAGAGCTGACGCACGCGCTCGGCCACGGGCGCCTCGAGGAAGGGGTCGAAGGTCTGATGAGTTCCCATGGCGTCGATCCTCCTGCCGCGTTGTACCCCCTCGCGCGCCCGCTTGTCCCGCGGGCCGAGGTGTCTCGCTGCCTCGTGGTCGACCTCACCACGCGCCCACGCGACGACCGAGGCGCTCTGCGCGCGCGCCTCGGAGACAACCAGCGGGCGGCTCGCGAGGTCGTCTCGCCCGTGCTCACGACCCGTGCTCACGAGAGGGGCGTCGGCGGGGAGCGCTTCGCCGCGGGGCGCCTCACCCGCGAGCGCGCCGTTGATGCTGAGCCACCGGCCGAGGAGCGCGGCGCGCTCGTCTCCGCGAACGCACGAGAGGCAGGGGCCGCGGACGAAGGGGCTCGATGTCGAGAAGCGGAGCCGCGTGCCGAGCTTCCTGGTGCGCGACGAGCGTCCCGCCGCGCAATCAGCCCCTCGGGAGAGCCACGTCCACGACGTGATGGTCACCGAAGAGGACGGGTCACCTATCCGGCCTTCACCTCCGGAAAGGCCTCACCCAGCAAGATCTCTCGGCCCTGGTCCACGTTCGCGGAGGTCAGCTTCCAGCGCTTCGGGTCCTCGAACTCGAAGAACATCTTCAAGGCCTTGTCGCGCCTCCGGATGGCGAGCAGGCACTTGATCCACGGCTCACCATCTTCCCCCGTGCTCAGCGCTCGGAAGCGCAGGAAGGCCCGGGCGGCGGTGCGCTGATCCGTGCCGAGACTGATGAGCCGGCGCTCCCTTCCGTAGTAGCGGAAGATCTCGCCACCGTAGCTCTGCCCGTCGGTGGGTTCGAACACCCATCCGGCGTAGTCCCACTCGTCGCCCTCTGCATTCGCCCGGCGCAAGAGGATACCGCCGACCTCGTGCACGAGATCCGTCTTCTCGCTCATGCCATTCCCTCACTCATCGAGCCGGACCATACTCCCACAACCGAGAAAACTCAGCTGAAACTGAGAACGGAAGCCTCGCAACTGGGTACGCCCAGTCAGATTGATATGCGATCTCGACTGGACTGGGAGATCTCAGTCAGTTTGATTGTCGTTCTCGGCTGGGTTGGGAAATCCCAGTTCATCTGAGAATGGAAATCGACTGAACTGGGAAATTCCAGTAGGTTTGATTTGCGTTCTCATCTGCCCTGGGAATTCCCAGTCAGTTCGAGAGACACTATCAACTGAACTGGGTGGGCCCAGTCCAGTTGATTCACTCTCTCAATCTCGCTGAGCGCTCCCAGTTGGAGGCCTGCGATCTGGCTTCGAGCTCGGTGCGGCCAGTCCGAGGCGCCGACGAGGCAGTTCGAGCTCGGTAGCCCCACCGAGACGGTCGGCGCGTGTCTCCGGACGTGGGCGAGGCATCAGCCCGCCTGGGGCCCGAAGTGCGGGTTGGTCTGGCGGACCACCGCCAGCGACGCGTGCTCGCCGCCGTACGCGTGTCCCGGGTACAGCTCCATGTCGTCGGGCAGCTTGGCTAGCCGCTGCGTGAGCGTGCGTCGCATCTCGTCGGGGTCACCGCCCGGGAGATCGACGCGACCGCAGCCCTGCAGGAACAGCGTGTCGCCTGCGACGAGCGCGTCACGGACCCGGAAGCACGACGACCCCGGCGTGTGCCCGGGCGTGTGCAGCAGCTCGATCTCCACCGCGCCGACCTCGATCTTGTCGTTGGCGGCGTGCCGGACGAAGTCGCTCTCGCTCAGGCCGGTGACCTTCCGGATGCCGTCGACCTCGAGCTCGTGCGCGTGCACCTTGCAAGGGTTGAGCGCCATCAGCTCAGCGAGGCCCTCGATGTCGATGCCGAAGATGTGCCCGCCGACGTGGTCCGGGTGGTAGTGCGTCGCGAGCGCGCCGGTGATCGTCATGCCGTCCTCGGCCGCGCGCTCCACGATGTCGCCGATGGCCCACGCCGGATCGACCACCACGCACTCTCCCGCGTCGCGGTCGCCGACGAGGTAGACGAAGTTCTGCATCTGCGCGCCGGCGGGGTTGCCCCGGCCGACGTCGCGGCCGACGAGGAGCTGGCGGATGTAGAGCGTGCGCATGGCGCCGATCTAATCTGCGCCCGGCGACCCGTCGAGGTTGCGCGGGGCGGCGGTCGAGCAGCCGACTCCCGTGACCCACTCCTCGCCCATCGTCACCGAGCGGATCATCGACGCTGCCCCCTGATCGGCTGGCGCGCCATCAGCGACGGAGAGGGGCCCGTCCTATCTTCCGGCCTCGTCTCCGCGGATCTCTTTCGGAGAGCGCCGGAACCTGCCCAGGCAGAAGCCGCGCAGCTCGGCCATCCTGGCGCGGGTCACGTAGGCCACCAGCGCCGCGACCACCAACGTCGCGCGCGAGGTGTGCAGCGCGAGCGTCGCCAGCTCGCCATCGCCCCAGGCCCGCGGCTCATGGAGCACGACGCCCACGACGAGGGCGAGCGCGACGGCGATCAGCGCCCACAGGTTCCAGGTCTGGTAGCGCCCACGAAGGGCGGCTTGCTGCGCCGGGTCGTCGGCGGTCTCCTCGAGCATTGGCATGGTTGACCTCTCGCTTTGGGTCGCGAGCCTCCGCTGCGCAGGGACGCGCGGAGTCTCGTGACCCCAGCTGGAGCCCCGTGGGCGCCAGCGCAGGCTCCACGGCCCCCGTCCTGCCCCCGGCGGGACGAGGAGCACGAACCTTGCACAAGTGGTCGGCATGCGCCTCCCGCTGCCTCTCGCGCTCTCCGCCCTCGCGCTCGTCGCCTGCGCCGCGCCCACCGACGGGGGGGACGTCCGCTCCCGCGGCGCCGCGCTCGACATGACCTTCGAGGAGTTCCTCGAGGGCTCGTACCGCGAGCCCTTCGAAGGCGGCCAGTGGATCGTGAACGGAGACACCCCCGTCGCCACGGTCGAGGGCATGCGCGAGGTCTACGAGCGCATCGGGACGCGACAGCGGAGCTACGGGAGCGGCGACGCGCCGGCCGACGGCGCGCTCACCCTCAACACCGTCGGCGGCGCCGACGACCGCTGGTCGGACACGGACCAGCGCGCGCTCACCTACTGCGTCAGCGCCGGCCTGTTCGGGGGCCGCTACGACGAGGTGGTGCGGGTGATGGCGGACGCGGCCCGCGCGTGGGAGGCGGTGGCGGACGTCGGCTTCGTGCACGTCTCGGACGAGGACGCCGCGTGCGACGCGTCCAACCCGCGCGTGGTCTTCGACGTGCGCCCGGTCGACGTGGACGGGGAGTACCTGGCGCGCGCCTTCTTCCCCAGCTCGTCCCGCGCCCAGCGGAACGTGCTCATCGACGTGAGCGCCTTCTCCCTGGGCGGCGGCGGCGTCGACCTGCTCGGCGTCATGCGCCACGAGCTGGGTCACGTGCTCGGCTTTCGCCACGAGCACACCCGCCCGGAGGCCGGGACCTGCTTCGAGGACAGCGCGCACCGTCCGTTGACGCCGTACGACCGCGACTCCGTGATGCACTACCCACAGTGCAACGGGAACATGAGCTCGCGCCTCGAGATCACCGCGCTCGACGCGCAGGGCGCGGCCCTCGTCTACGGCGAGCCCGGCGCCGCGCCCGGCCCCGGGACGCCGGGGGCCACTCCCTCGATCCCGTCGCCGGCGAGGCCGGCGCCGCGGATCGACCCCTTCGGCGCGGAGACGCCGCCCGAAGAGCGCCCGCCCGCGCCGCCTCCCGAGGAGCCCTCGACCGGCGCGTGCCGCACGGGCTCGGGCGCGCTCATCCCGGGAGAAGTGCACCGCTACCCCACGCTGGACGTGCCGGCGGGGCGGACCATCACCATCACCACCCGCGGCGCGGGGGACGCGGACCTCTACACCTGGATGCAGGGCGCGAGCGGTGGCTGCGCGAGCGAAGGCCCGACGAGCGAGGAGGGGTGCGTGCTGACGTCCGACGGGAGCGGTCTGCGGGTGGACGTGGTCGGCTTCGACTTCGCGACCTACGAGCTCCGCGTCTGCTTCTGAGCCCCGCGCTCGCTCGGGGGCGTGGGGTACTCTCTACCCATGAACCGAAGCTGGCTCGCGCTGGGGTTGCTCTTCTGTGCGTGCGGCGAGGCGCCCACCGACGCCTGCACCGCCGACGGCGACTGCGCGAGCGGCGAGCTGTGTCGCGACGGGGTCTGCGAGGCGGCGCCCGACGCCGGCCCGCCCGAGACCGACGCGGGATCGCCCGACGTCGACTCCGGTCCGGGCGCCGACGCGGGGCCGTGCGCCGCGTGCGGTCCAGGCGAGGCGTGCGAGGTGGACGCGTGCGTGGCCGACTGCCGTCGGGCCGACGCGGCGCCTTGCGAGGTAGACAGGGTGTGTAGCGACGCGAGCGGGGCCTGCGTGGAGCCCGGCGAGGAGTGCACCCCTGGAGGCGACTTCGTGGCGTGCGGGGGCGCCGAGTTCCCGCCCGTCTGCGGTCCCGGCACCATGTGCGAGGGGAGCGCGTGCGTCGCGGTCGCGCCTTGCGCTTCGGTCACGTGCGACGCGGTGGGCGTGTGCCGCGGCGTCGACTGCGGCGCGACGGGCGGCAGCGTCAGCGGGGTGACCCTCGACCCGATCACCGATGCGCCGCGCGGCGCCGCTGGCGGGCTCGCGGTCGGCGCGACGGTGGCGGGCGAAGATCTGTGCGGGCAGACGGTCACGTTCGAGGTGCGCGTCGAGACGGCGCTCTACACGAGCGCGGGGAACGACGGCGCGGTGTTCGAGGTCGACCTCGTGACCGGCGCGCGCTCGGCCTACATCATGGGCCTCCCGCTCGTGTTCGGGCTCGTGACCGACCCCGTCGGCGCGCTCTACGTGCTGCGCTCCGACACGTGCGAGGTGGGCCGGGTCGTGGGGCCGCCGGGCGCGCGCACGTTCGATCCGCTCGGCCCGGGACCCGCGGGCTGCTCTCGCCTCGCGGTGGGCTCCGACGGTGGGCTCTACGTGAGCGGTGGTCTCGTCGTCGACCGCATCGATCTCTTCACCGGCGCGGTGAGCCGCTACGGCGACATCCCCGACGGGGTGGCGCGCTGGGGCTCGACCTTCCTCACCGGCCTGGCGTTCGCGTCGGACGGCTCGCTGATCGTGGGCGAGCACTGGGACTCGCTCTTCTCGATCGCGCCGGGCGGCGGGACCGGCACGCCGTACGCGACCGCGCCGCCGCTCGCGCTCACCAGCGGGGACAACCCGTGGAACGAAGGCATGGCGTTCGATCGCGCGGGGCGGCTCCACGTGGGCGTGTTCCCGAGCAACCCCGCCGCCGGGTTCGTCTACCGGGTGAACGCGGACCTGACCACCGAGGTGGTGGAGGATCTCGCCAGCATCCGCGCCGACGTGCCGACCACCGACCACACCGGCATCCACGGCGTCGCGTTCGGGCTCGACGGGGCGATGTACTTCACCAACCAGAACACGCGCGGCAACACGCGCGAGCCGTTCGGGCAGCTGCTCGTGCGTCGGACCGACGGCACCGTCGAGGTGGTCGCGGACGGCTTCAACTTCGACTGGCCGCGCGGCTACGACGGTGACCTGTTCGTGGGCACGCGCGTCGCCGACTCCGCCACCGCGGTGGTCGGCCTCGACGGTCGCGCCACCGCGACGCTCGACGTGCCCGACATCGCCGGCGCGTACGAGGTGCGCGTGTTCGTGACCGACCCGGAGAGCGGGCGGGTGTACAGCGACGCCGACGCCGCGCGCACGCTCTGAGGCGACGCTCCGTCGTCGCCATCGAACGCACGCAGGCTGCGCGCGGACCGTCGAGCGGCTCAGAGCTCGAACATCATCGCGCCGAGCGCCACCAGGACGACGAAGGCGAGCAGCGCGACGAAGAGCAGGGCGCGTCGAGGGACACCGGACCCCTGCTCGGCGTACGCCCGGACGAGCTTCGCGGCGCGCTCACCGTTGCCCGCCAGCACGAGCTTGCGGACCTGATCGAAGGCCGTCTGCCCGTGCGCCTCCACCAGGAGCTCCTGCGCCCGTCTCAGCACGATCCCTCGCTCGTACTCACCAGCGGGAAGACGCTCGAGCTCCTCCGCGAGCGTCTCGAGCGGGTCGGGTGTCTCTTTGGCCACGTCCTCCGAATAGCACGCCGCGCCCGAGCCCGAGGGCACGAGCGAGCCGCGGACTCGGGCGGTCCAGCCAACGAGCTAGCAGTACGGGTTGAAGTCCCAGGGCTGAGAGGAGAGGCCGAGCCCATCGGGGAGCGTCTCGGAGGCCTCCTCGCGCGGATCTGCGTACCGTCGAAATGCATCCCGCGTCTGGACGTAGAGGGCCCCGTCCGGTCCGAGCTCCACGTGCACCTGACCCGCGCCTTCGACGTGTCGCACGGTCGCCGCGCGGGCCAGATCCACGACGTCGATCACGTAGCGATCGGCGACGCCGCAGTCGCCCCAGCGCGCGGAGACGACGACGGCCAGCTGGCGTTCGGCGTCCACCCGGATCTGCCTGTGGGACATCGCCCGGTGCCCCGCGCCGAGCTCGATGCGCGCGTCGGGCGTCTGGAGGTGGCCCGCCTCCACGGAGTAACCCTCGTGGGTCGTGCTGACCCTCCACGCGAGCGGGCCGGCGCTGATGGCTCTCGCGGAGAGAGCGCCGCGGCCTCGACGCATGCCCTCCGGTCCGACCGTGTAGGCGATCGGGATCCGCTCGTGGCCGCGGAGGTCTTCGGTGCGCAGCAGGGCGCCGGTCGCGGTCGCGCCGAGGTCGAGCGCGGCGAGGTCGGGCGGACCGGCGCGCGACCACAGGCGCTCGCCCGTCGGGATCCGATACGCCTCGATGCGCACGCGGCGGAGCACCGGGTCTTCGGCGTCGGTCCCCGGATAGCGGAGCGCGAGCACCCGATCGTGGGCGGCGTCGACGAGGGTGGCCAGGATCGCCCGGCCCGGCTCACGGCGACGCAGGCGCGGTGCGAGCGGCACGAAGCGACGCTCCGGAGTCAGCACCCCGGCCTGCGACCACAGCGGGCCTTCGTCCGGGCTCCCGACGTCGTCGACCGTGCTCGCAGGAGGGGGGCGAGAGGCCACGACCTCGACTCCCGTGGGTATCGCCGCGCGATAGCGCTCGGTGAGTCGCCGCACGAGCGCTCGGAGCTCCGGATCGATCCGCAACGCTTGCAGGTCCGGGTCGGTCGCCAGCTTGCTCGCGTAGGTGGGGAGGTCGCGTCTCAGGAGCGCGCCCATCGTCGCTCGCGCTTCGTCCAGCTGGCCCAGCCGCGCCTGCGCGCACGCCGCGTTGAAGCGCGCCGCGTCGTAGCCCGGCGCCTCCTCGAGGGCGCGCCGAAACCCCGCGAGCGAGGCCTCGTGGTCGCCGCTCCGATGCAGGCGCAGGGCCGAACGGTTTGCGTGCTGCGCTTGGGCGGAGGGCGCCTCGGGGATCCTGGCGAAGCCGATCGGCATTCCCGCTGCCTCCGCTTCGGGCCGCGGCTCTGTGTGGTCGTCGGTGTCGTCGACGGTTTCGTCCGGCGCTCGTTCCGGCGGAGCTTCCCGCGGCCGGGGCGGCGCGCTGCCTCGATCGGAGCACGCCGCGAGGAGGAGCGAGACCGCGAGGAGGCGAAGCGCCGCGCGCCCGACGCCGCCCGCCCGGTGCTTCGCGTGCCGCCTCATGACGCGGCCATCCTCACGACGCTCACGCGCCTCGTCAACGCCGTCATCGGGATCGTCGAGGCGCGCCAGGTCTTCGTGGTGGTCCCCACCTGGGGGGGCCTCCGGTTGAGTGAGGTCGCGAGGCCCGCTCGACGCGCTCGAGCACGCGCGATCGGATCGACTCGGCGCTCGGCTTGGCCTCCGGCACCCGTCGTGGCGAGACTGAAGCCTCATTTATTTCAGGGCCTTGCTCGTCGTCTCCCTCTTCTCGGGCCGAGCCCGGCGCCAGGACACTTGGCCCTATCGCAATCGGGGGTACTACAGTATACGTAAACCCTTCCGTAGTGGGCGGAACTACCCAGTAGTGGGGAAAGGGTGAAAATGCTGCGAAGGCTGGTCTCTGTATCTCTCATATTGGTGTTCTCCGGATGTGACTCCGGGAGCACTGGCCACGATGCGTCACTGGACGGGAGGCTCCCGACGGATGGCGCCCAGCCAACCTGCGAGCTCGAGCCCTGTCTCAACGGCGGGACGTGCGACGACTCGTCAGGCACGATCTCGTGCATCTGCGCCCCCGGCTACGAGGGCGACCTCTGTGAAGTCGACATCGACGACTGCGCAGACGCGCCCTGCCAGAACGACGGCACCTGCATCGACGAGGTCGACGGCTTCACGTGTGACTGCCCGGACGGTTGGGCTGGCGACACGTGTGAAGAAGAGATCGAGGACTGCGACCCCAACCCGTGCATGAACGGCGGGACCTGTGACGACTCCTCGGGCGTTCCGGTCTGTACCTGCCCGGCGGGATTCGATGGGAGCATCTGCAACGTCGACATCGACGAGTGCGACCCCGACCCGTGCCTGAACGGCGGCGCCTGCTCCGACGGCATCGACTCGTTCACCTGCGCTTGCCCGCCCGGCTATGTCGGCGCCACCTGCGAGACCGACGTCGATGACTGCGCCTCGGCCCCCTGCCTGAACGGCGGCACGTGCACCGACGGCGTCGACTCGTTCACCTGCGCCTGCGCGGGTGGCTACACCGGGCCGACCTGCTCCACCGCGCCTTCGCGTCGGAGCTGCCTCGAGATCCTGAACGCCGGTGAGTCGACCGGGAGCGGCACCTACATGATCGATGTCGACGCGGGCGGTCCGCTGGCGCCGATCAGCGTGTACTGCGACATGGTGACCGACGGCGGCGGATACACCTACCACGCGCTCACGGGCACCGGCGTCAGCACGACCCGGCGCACCGAGGCGAACAGCTGCCAGGCCCTGGGGATGGACATGGTCGTCCTCCGCAGCGAGGCGCAGTACAACGCGCTCATCGCGGAGTACCCGGTCCAGACGTACTTCAGGACCGTGCCCGGCCTCTACGGGACCGTCCGCGCCAACTACACGAGCTGCGCGATGAACTCGGAGTCGAACTCCGCCTGCTCCACCGACTGGCGAGCGATCGACGGCGGCTTCTGGTGGCTTCGGAACGGGCGGTACTCGGAGCCCAACGGCGACTACACGGTGGACTGCTGGCTCGGGACGGACGGCCAGTTCCCTCACCAGCGCTTCAACGACGGCAACTGCGGCTACGCGACGGGCACCTCGTACATCTGCTCGACGAACGACAAGGGTCGTGGCCTCCCCGTGACCTCGGGGCTCGCCGCCCACTACTCGGCGCGGCGCACGCTCTCGGTCGTCCGTGACGGCTCGGACGTGGTGAGCGCCTGGAACGACCTGAGCGGCAACGGGCGTCACCTGAGCGTATCGGGCTCGGCGCCTGTCTACGCCTCCGGTCTCATCAACGGACGCCCGGCGCTGAACTTCGATGGCGCCGCCCGTCGAATGGTGAGCCCGGCCTTCCCCATCGCGAGCGAGGTCACCGTCTTCGCCGTCGTCCAGTGGCGCACGCCGGAGACATGGGGGGCCATCGCCCACCATGGAAGCCGGGACAACGACTGGTCGATGGAGCAGTCGGGCTTCGACCCGTCCACGGTCACCCACTTCCAGTCACAGAACGACAACACCGGCAACGAGCTCACGCTCACCAGCGGGGGCAACTACGTGCTCGCCGGTCGCATCGCCGGCACGGCGCGGACCTTCTCCGCCAGCGACCTGTCGGGAACGACCTCGGCGACTGGCAGCGGCGTGAGCATCACACCCGGAAGCAAGGTCCTCTACGTGGGTAGCTCGGAGATCTCCGAGGATTCTCGCGCTTACATCGGGGAGCTCGTGTACTTCACCCGCGCCCTCTCGGACGCCGAGCGAGATCAGGTGATCGCGTACCTCCAAAGCCAGTGGGGGCTCTGAGCCGGAACCGCGCATAGCGCGGGCCTGACCGGACAGACACGAAAGGCACTCGGCCACCCGGCCGGGTGCCTTTCTCACGTCTGGCAAGCGACGCGGCGTGAGCGTCGAAGCTGATGCTACTCGACGATCCAGCAGCCGAGGTCGATGCCCGCCGGCGGGAGCGGCCCGAGGGCGTTCGACTGCCCGGCAAGACCCAGCGCCGTCGTGGACGACGCCGGGGGGGAGGCCAGCCGTCCAGCAGGTCCTCCAGGCCGTGATGGCGGACGGTCCACGGGCGTCCGCGAAGTCGACCAGCCGACGAACGTCGAGGTCGCCACCGAGCTTTTCGGATCAGCCGTCGTAGTCGAAGGTTCGGGTCGCCGCGCCGCCGCCGGGCGGGTCGCGCAGGAGCCAGGTCACGCCGCGCACGACGCCCACGGTGTCGACGCCGTCGCCGTCCCAGTCGCCGAAGACGTGTACGTCGCCGGAGGATCCGAAGGCGTAGCTCACGTCGGCCGGACCGGCGCTGTTCGTGTTGCGAAGGTGCACGAGGTTGCCGCGCACCACGCCGACGGTGTCGACGCCGTCGCCGTCCCAGTCGCCGGCGACGTAGCGATCGCCCGCGCTCCCGTAGCGGAAGCTCGTCACTCGACCGCGGTCGTCGCGCAGGTGCACCGTCCGGTCGCGCACGTAGCCGGCGGTGTCGACGCCGTCGCCGTCCCAGTCTCCGAGCACGAACCGGTCCCCGGCCGCGCCGAAGTCGAAGCTGCCCCCGCCCCGGACGAACCAGGTCCCGTCGCGCACCGCGACCGCCTCGTCGTCCCCGTCCCCGTCGAGGTCGCCGGCGAGGTGAGCGTCGCTGGCGCGGGCCCACTCGAAGACGCGGTCGTGCCCGCCCGCGCTCGCGTCGTCGCGGAGGTACCAGGAGTTGCCCATCATCGCGCCGGGGCCGTCGGCGCCGTCGCCGTCCCAGTCGCCGACCACCGCGTCGTCCAGCGACGCCCAGCGCCCGTAGGCCTCGGCCGCGCCGCTCGGGCGGAAGCCGTCACAGGCGTCGGTGCGGTCGAAGCCGGGGCTCACCGGGAAGCGCACGTCTCGGCGCGTCGGGCGGGTGAAGCTCCTGCCCGCCGGCACCCGGCAGCTCGGTGAGGCGCCGGGCTCGTAGTAGGAGTCGAACGCGTCGGCCCCGCCGCCGAGGTTCTCGAGCAGGGCGTTGCCCGTCCCGTAGAGACAGTAACCTTGCACGTTCTGGGTCACGCTCGGCCACGCCTGGGTCGCGCGCGAGAACAGGTTGCGCCGCAGCACGATCGACGCGCTCCCGTCCACGAGCCGCACGTTGTAGCGGGCGTCGTGGAAGGTGTTGAAGCGCATCACGACGCCCCTCGGGTCCGGGTGGGTCGGGTCTCCCGCGCCGACCTTCACGTTGGTCCCGTTCGGGGCGCCCCAGATCACGTTGCGCTCGAAGAAGCCGTCGCGCCCCCGGTCGCCGAAGTTCATGTAGACGTCGTGATCCTGGTCGGGTCCGTGCACCGCGCCGTTGTCGTGCACGCAGTTGCCGAGGAAGCGCCAGCCCGAGGGCTCCGCGGCGTACGCCCGCCCGCCGCCGATCGTCGCGGCCGCGTAGCCGCGCGCGTTCCAGATCTCCGCGTCGCGGAACACCCACCCGCGGCCATCGCGGAGGTGCAAGAGATCGCCGTCCCCGCTCGTCGCCGGATCCCGGGTCACGTTCACGCCGGAGAAGGTCCAGTGGTACGGGCGCCGCAGGACCAGCCGGCCGCGCACCACCGGCCGCTCGCCGTCGTACGCCGCGACCACGATCCGCGCGGCCTCGGTCCCGCGCGCGAGCGGCACGTCGACCACCTCTCGATACTCGCCGCCGCGCAGCCAGAGCCGGTCCCCCGCGACGAGGACCGAGAGCGCGTGCGCCAGCGTGCCGAACGGCCGGTCGCGCGTCCCGGGATCCGCGTCGTCTCCGCCGGGCGCGACGAAGTACACGCCGTCCGGCGCGCAGCCCCCGGCGTCGCAGCGCTCGTTGGCCCGACACGCGCCGCAGGAGCCGCCGCAGCCGTCGTCGCCGCACGTCCGCGCCGCGCAGCGAGGCTCACATCGTCCCCCATCGAGCGCCGCGTCCAGCTGGCGCCCCGCGTCCGGTTCGGGGGCCGCGTCATGACGGCCCCCGTCGCGCACGGCCGCGTCGATGTGTACGGCCGCGTCGAGGTGAGCGGCCGCGTCGAGGTGAGCGGCCGCGTCATCGCCGCGCCGGCCTCCGTCTGCGTCGGGAGCCTCCCCGTCGCACGCGCACATCAACAGGACGCAGAGGACCGAGCGAGCGAGCACGCCCCATGATGCCAGAGCTCCATCGCCCTCGCGAGACCGCCGTCACGGCGCTCGAGGCGTTGCGGATTGAACTTCGGCCGCGAGAGGTTAGCCTCCGCGCCGCAGTGATACGCCTCGATTCCGTCAGCAAGCAGCACGGGCAGCAGATCCTCTTCCTCGACTCCTCGATGAGCGTGTTCAAGGGAGAGAAGGTCGGGCTCGTCGGGCCGAACGGCTCTGGGAAGTCGACCATCTTCCGCCTCATCGTCGGCCAGGAGATGCCCGACGGAGGCAACGTGGTCGTCGACCGCGGGGTGACGGTCGGCTACTTCGACCAGAACGTCGGCGAGATGTCCGGCCGGAGCGTGGTCGAGGAGACCATCGCCGGCGCCGGCGAGGTGGCCGAGGTCGGCCGGGAGCTGAAGCAGCTCGAGCGCGACATGGCCGACCCCGACAAGGGCGACGAGCTCGAGCGCATCCTCGAGCGCTTCGGCGAGGTGCAGGCGCGCTTCGACGAGCTGGGCGGCTACTCGCTCGACGCGCGGGCGCGCGAGATCCTCGCCGGGCTCGGCTTCGAGGACGGGCGCATGGACGGCGACGTGGGCGAGCTGTCGGGAGGCTGGAAGATGCGGGTGGCGCTCGCGCGCATCCTGCTGATGCGGCCCGACGCGCTGCTCCTCGACGAGCCGACGAACCACCTGGACATCGAGTCCATCCTCTGGCTCGAGCAGTTCTTGAAGGACTTCGACGGAGCGCTGGTCCTCACGAGCCACGACCGCGAGCTGATGAACCGGATCGTGACGAAGATCGTCGACATCGACGGCGGCGAGCTGACGACGTTCTCCGGCGACTACGACTTCTACGTGCAGCAGCGCGAGATCAACCAGCGTCAGCTCGAAGCCCAGTTCGCGCGGCAGGAGGCGATGCTGGCCAAGGAGCGGGCGTTCATCGACCGCTTCAAGGCGCGCGCGAGTCACGCGGCGCAGGTGCAGTCGCGCGTGAAGAAGCTCGAGAAGATCGACACCATCGAGCCGCCGAAGCGCCGCAAGGTGGTGGACTTCGAGTTCATCAAGCCCCCGCGCTCGGGCGACGACGTGGCCAAGCTCGACCGCGTCTCGAAGGCCTACGGCGACAAGGTCGTCTACGACGACTTCGAGATGCTCGTCCGCCGCCAGGAGCGCTGGTGCGTGATGGGCGTCAACGGCGCGGGCAAGTCCACCCTGCTCAAGCTCGTCGCGGGGCAGAGCCAGCCCGACGAGGGCGAGGTCACGATCGGGGCGAGCGTGACGATGGGCTACTTCGCGCAGCACGCGATGGAGCTGCTCGACCCGGCGCTGACGGTGCTCGGTCAGCTCGAGCGGGACCACCCCAAGGCGTCCGGCGGCTCGCTGCGCACGCTGCTCGGGGCCTTCGGGTTCAGCGGAGACGACGTCGACAAGCCCTGCCGTATCCTCAGCGGCGGCGAGAAGGCGCGCGTGGTCCTCGCCTCGATGCTCTACGTGCCGCCGAACTTCCTCGTGCTCGACGAGCCGACCAACCACCTGGACATCGAGACGAAGGAGATGCTCGTCAAGGCGCTCGCCGGCTACGAGGGCACGATGCTCTTCGTCTCCCACGACCGGCAGTTCTTGCGGCAGGTCTCCAACCGGGTCCTCGAGCTCACCGAAGACGGAGCGCACCTCTACGGCGGCGGCTACGCCGAGTACGTCTCGAAGTCCGGCCACGAGGCGCCAGGCGTGCGCTGATCAGGCGACGGCGCGGGTCTTGACGCGGAGGCACGCCATCGCCTCGCGGAGCGCGCGCGCGCTCGAGGCGTGGTCGTCGGTCACGGCGAGGACACGGCCCTTGTGCTGGCCGGTGCCGTCGCGGCGGCTGATGCGCTGACCGACCTCGAGCGCGCAGTCGACGGCGATCACGCCGGGCACGTTGCGGGCCTCGTCGAGACCCTCGACGCCGAGCACCTCTCCCTCGCCCGGGTGCAGGAACCACACGCCGGCGGAGCGCGCCGCGGTCTCCGGGAAGCTCACCGGGCGCCCGAGCGCGATACAGAGGAGCGCGAGCCAGGGGTCGAAGCCCCACGCGCGCGCGATCAGCTCCATCAGGTAGCCGCCCGGCGGGCGCTGGGCGAGCTCCCCGAAGACCACCTGGACGGTCTCGCCGTCGTCGATGACGAAGGCCTCGAGGTGGGTGATGCCGTCCTCGACGCCGAGCGCCGCGATGGCCTCTTCGTTGAGGGCGCGGACCGCGTTCTCGATGCGCGAGCCGTGGGCGGCGGGGACGACGTTGGCCCAGCCGGGGAGCAGGTAGTCGGTGACGTTGACCCAGCGCGGCTGCCCCTCGACGACGAAGGACTCCACGCTCAGCTCCATGCCGCGCACGAAGCTCTCCGCCATCCAGCCGTCCTGGAGCGCGGCGCTCACCTGCGCGAGATCGCGCGCGACGACCGTGCCCCGGCTGCCGGAGGACGCGCGCGGCTTGAGCACCATCGGGAGCCCCAGCGCCGAGACGAGCGCGGCCGGATCGGTGCCCGCCTCGACGGGGACCGAGCGCGCGCACGGGATGCCCGCGTCTTCGATCGCGTGCTTCATCGCCATCTTGTCCCGCCAGGGGAGCGCGTCCTCGACGGACGGGCCGACGACGCCCAGCGCCTCGCGGATCGCGGCCGCGGGCAAGACGGCGCGCTCGACCACCGCCACCACCGCGTCGACCGGCTGGGTCCGCGTGAGGCGTTCCGCCGCGGCGACGCAGCCCTCGAGGTCCGCGAAGTCGACCTTCGCGCCGGCGTGGGCGCCGGCGGCGCGCTCGGGGCGGCCGGCATCATCGAGCAACATCACCTCGACGTCGAGACGGGCTGCGGCGAGCAGCGCGCCACGACGGCGGCCGACGAACAACACGCGAGGTCGGGACACGGCGTCCTCCCAGTTGGGGGGATGAAAAGAGACGTCCTCGGTGGGGCTGGATTCGTTTTCGGATTTGCAGCCCGCGTGCCACGTCGGCCATGAGCGGAATGGGACACCTCGGGATCCGAGGCGACCGTCCATCGCTCTGGCTGCGCAGGCTTTGCGCGAGTTCGGTGCGCGAAAATCTCGCGCCACGCGGGACGAGCGCGCGGGCTCGGCTCGTGTAAGCTCGGGCCCCCCAAACCTGGAGGCCCCCCTTGTCAGACCACGCGCACGACCCGCTGCGCGGACGCACCCTCATCGGCGTGGCCGAGCGCATCGACCTGCCCGACTGGGGCGTGGAGCAGCTCAGGGTGAAGATCGACACCGGCGCGCGGACGAGCGCCCTTCACGTGGACGACGTGGAGCGGCTGCCCGGGAATCGCGTCCGGTTCACCGTCGTGCTCGACCGCAAGCGCGCGCACCGGCGCGTCCTGGTCGAGGCGAAGATCGCCCGCATCGCGCGGGTCCGCTCGAGCAGCGGGCGCGCCCAGGAGCGCATCTTCGTGGCCACGACGATGAAGCTCGGGGGCGTGGAGAAGGAGATCGAGATCAGCCTCGCGAGTCGAGAGCCGATGATCTTCCGCATGCTCCTCGGCCGGAGCGCGCTGCACCACGACTTCCTGGTCGATCCGTCCCACCGCTACCTGCAGAGCGTGGCGAAGAAGAAGAAGAAGAAGGCCGCATCCAAGAAGGCGGGCGCGAAGAAGAGCGCGACGAAGAAGACCGGCGCGAAGAAGAGCACGACGAAGAAGCGCTCCGTCACCGCCAGCGCCACGGGGCAGCGGAAGAAGGCGACGCGGAAGAAGACGAAGAAGACCGCGGCGAAGGGAGTGCCCCGATGAAGCTCGTCATCCTCTCCCGCGCCCGGCACTCGTACAGCACCCGGCGTCTGCGCGAGGCCGCGCTCAGCCGTGGCCATCAGGTGCGCGTGCTGGACACCCTCCGCTTCTCGATGGCGGTCGAGGAGGGGCACCCGCAGCTCTTCTACCGAGACCGCCCGCTCAGCCGCTACGACGCGGTGATCCCCCGCGTCGGCGCCTCGGTCACCTTCTACGGGACCGCGGTGGTGCGGCAGTTCGAGCAGATGGGCGTCTTCACCCTGTCGAGCTCCCACGCGATCAGCGTCTCGCGCGACAAGCTCCGCTCCCTCCAGGTCCTGAGTCGCCACAACATCGGCATCCCGCCGACCGTCTTCGTGCGCGACCGGCAATCGGTGATCCCCGCCATCGAGCGGCTCGGCGGCGCGCCGGTGATCGTCAAGGTGCTCGAGGGGACCCAGGGCGTGGGCGTGATCCTCGCCGACACGATGAAGGTGGCCCAGGCGATCATCGAGACCCTCCACGGCGCCAAGCAGAACGTGCTCATCCAGAAGTTCGTCCGGGAGAGCCGCGGTCGCGACATCCGGGCCTTCGTGGTGGGCGGTCACGTCATCGCCGCGATGCGGCGCGTGGCGCAGGGCGACGAGTTCCGGAGCAACGTGCACCGCGGCGGGCGCACCGAGGCGGTCCAGCTCGATCCCGAGTACGAGCGCACGGCCATTCACGCGGCGCAGATCATGGGGCTGCGCGTGGCGGGCGTGGACATGCTCGAGTCGGACGAGGGCCCGCAGGTGATGGAGGTCAACTCGTCGCCGGGGCTCGAGGGCATCGAGAAGGCCACCCAGGTCGACGTGGCCGGACGCATCGTCGAGCACATCGAGGACCAGTTCCTCCTGCCCGAGATCGACATCAAGCAGCGCCTCACCCTCGACAAGGGCTACGGCGTGGCGGAGTTCGATCTGCACGCCTCGAGCGAGCTGGCCGGCAAGAGCCTGCGCGAGCTCGCGCTCGGGGATCGGGACGTCACCGTGCTCAGCGTGCAGCGCGGGAGCGTGGTGATCCCCAACCCCCGCGGCGACCAGAAGCTCCTGCGCGGCGACCACGTCGTCTGCTACGGCAAGCTGCTCGCGCTCAAGCAGCTGATCCCGCGCGACGCCAAGGGGCGCCGGGCGGGGAAGAAGAAGGGCGCCCGCAAGAACACGGCGCCCGACGAGCCCACGGGCCCGGTCTGACGCGCCCCTCGGTCAGGCGTGACCGAGGGGGGGCAGCGTCCCGCGTTTCGTCGCGTGCAGCGCGTGGAGCGCCTCGGCCGCGTCGGCCTGGACGCGGAGGCTGCCGTGAGCACGGGGCCGCGCGCCAGGGTCCGGTTCCGACACCGTCGCTTCTCGCCCTCCTTCATGCGGGGTCGAGCCAGGCCAGCAGGATCTGGTCGGCCTCGTGGTGCGTGGTCCACATCAGCAGGCGCTCTCCGTGCCGCTGCATGCGGAGGTGCTTCACGTCGAACGGGAGCGCCTCGAGCAGCACGGACCACGCGCCGGTGGCGGGGTCGAAGACCTCCACCGAGCGCTCGGTCTGCATGCCGTCGTCGGTGCGCACGCTCCCGCCCGCGAGGTAGAGCCGCCCGTCGAGCGCGACCAGCTCCCCCCCGAGCCGTGCGCGGCGCGGGCACGCGACGGGGTCGAAGGACTGCGTCTCGAAGTCGAAGCGGAAGCAGTCCTCGACCAGCTCGAAGCCGTCGCGCATGCCGCCGAAGAGGTAGAGCTGGCCGTCGTGCACCGCGGCGGCGAAGTGACGGCGCGGGCCGGGCATGCGCGCGTCGATGGGGGCGAAGGGCGCCTCCGGGTCGTCGACGGGCGCGGCGAGGATGTCGGTGACGTGGTCGAACGCCGCCATGCCGCCGCGGGTCGGGTCGTAGCTCAGCCCGCCGAAGACGAAGAGCTGTCCGTCGTGCTCGACGAGCCCGAACTGGGTCCGGTCGCGGGGCAGGCCCGCGCGCTCCGTCCATCGCCCGTCGCGGAACGTGTACGCGTCGGCGAAGCTCACGGGGGCGTCCCCGTCGTGCCCGAAGCCGCCGACGCTCAGCCCGCCGGAGTCGGTCGAGATCGTCTGCATCGTCTGTCGCCGCGCCGGGTACGCGGGGCCCTCTCGCCACGAGAGGCTCGGGAGGTGGAGCTGCCAGCCCTCGGCCACGAAGTTCTCGGGCTCGAAGTCGTGCTGGCCGAGGCTGTCGTTGCCCCCGAAGAGGTAGAGCGTGTCGTCGAGGAGCAAGAATCCCTGACGGTTCTTGGCCTCCGCGGGAGAGGGGATGACGAGCGTCGAGAGGCGAGGGCCGGTGGGCGCGGTCGGGACGACCTCGACCACGCGAGTGCGACCCTCGGTGTGCATGCCGCCGATGCCGCCGAGCGCGACGAGCTCGGGCGCCGCGTCCTCGGTCTCGCGCGCCACGAGCTGGTGGAAGAAGCGCCCGAACGCCAGCCGCGCGACCGGGGTCCAGCCCGGCTCGCCGACGCGCCATCGATGGACGGTGCCTTCACGGCCGGAGGCGTAGACCGCGTCGCCGACGCCCGTCGCCGCGAGCCCGAACGCGGCGCCGTCGATCTCGCCCGGGAAGTCCGGGCCGCGAGACCAGGTCTCCGTCGCGGGATCGAGCACGTCCACGCGGGGCGAGACCTCGCCCGCTTCGGTGAGCCCGCCGAGGACGACGAGGCGCCGCCCCGCCGCCGCGACCGCGAGCGCGCGCCGCGCGAAGGGCGCCTCGATGCGCCGCCAAGCGGTCGGAGCCGTCAGATCGAGCGCGAGCACGTCGTGGGCGAAGGCGCCGCTCGCGGCGTCGCCGTCCAGGCGCCAGCCGCCCGCCAGGAAGACGGTGTCGCCGATGCGCGCCGCCTCGTGCGACGAGCGACCCTCGGGGAGCGAGGGCAGCGCGGTCCAGCGGCCCGACGAGAGCTCGAAGCAGGCGGCCTCGTCGACCGAGCGCATCACGGCGGGCTCTCCGATCGCGTTCTCGATGCGGTTTCCGCCGAAGCGGCACACCGCGCCTTCGCCTCGCACGAGCGCGACGCCCTGGAGCCCCGCCTCGAGCGTGTCGAGGCGCTCCCACTCGCCCGTCCCGTCCAGGGCGAGGCGCGACAGCAGGCCCGACTGGTGCTCGCGGTCGTAGCGATGCGGCTCGCCGTGATAGCCGCCGAGCACGTAGAGGTGTGTCGCGTCGCGGGTCGCGCCGAAGCTGGTGACCGCCACCGGCATGGGCGGGAGGAAGTCGCCGCCCGCGAGCACGTCCGAGGCGGGGGCGGTGGCGGTCGCCTCGGGCCTGTCCGCGACGGGCGCCGAGGTGGTCGTCGGCGCCTCGGGGGTGGCGCCGCAGCCGAGCAGGGGAAGGAAGAGCGTGCAGATGAGTTTGTGCATGGTCATCTCCTCAGAAGCCCGTGGCGCCGGGGCCGGCGAACGCGTACTGGAGCAGGAACACCCCATCGGCCCAGCTCGTGATCTGCACCTTGGCGAGGTGTCCGTCGGCGCTGCGCAGGGCGAAGACCACCGCGCGCGGGCTCACGGCGTGGGTGGCCGGGTCGTAGTCGTACCAGCCGGCGAGGGCGGGGTTGCCGCTGTAGGTCGGGCTCCCCGGCGGGCCCTCGGCGAGGGAGTCCACGTCGGTCTCCCAGCCGGACTCGGGCGCGCTCGTGAGCTCCGCGATCGCGGTGGCGGCGCTCTCGGCCGCGGCGCCGAGGCCCTCGCCGCTCGTGCCGCCGTTGGTGCGGAGCCGGGTGCGGGAGAGGCCGAGATCCCACGCGGCGTCCGTCGCGGCCTCGGTCACCTCGACGACCCCGTCCCCGCGCAGGCTCACGTACCGCCAGGCGTCGCTCGCGGACGCGTCCACCTCGAGCGTGGCGGTCTCGATGCGGCGCGCGATGGGCGCGAGCGAGAGATGGAACACCCCGTCCTCCCAGCGCCAGATGCGGAGCTTGGCGTGGTCTCCGTTCGCCATGCGCAACAGGTAGACCCGGTCGCCGGCCGTGACGCGGTGGGTGCTCGGGTCGTAGTCGTACCAGGCCGGGGACCCGCCCTCTCCGTCGAAGGCGGGGTTGACGCTCGTCTCGATGCGGCCGGGAGAGGCGCCGTCGCGCACCGCGTCGGTCACGAAGCCGAGCGTGGACGCGTCCTCGATCGCGTCGAACGCGAGCCCGCGCGCGTCGCGTCG
This sequence comes from Sandaracinaceae bacterium, assembly GCA_040218145.1. Lineage (GTDB taxonomy): Bacteria > Myxococcota_A > Polyangia > Polyangiales > Sandaracinaceae > JAVJQK01. The sequence goes on from JAVJQK010000071.1 coordinate 25,000, forward strand.
CGCGCCCCCGAAGCCGGGGCCGCTCGAGCCGGAGTTGGTCCGGATGTCGGTGCGCTGGAGCGCGAGGTCCCAGTCGGTGCTCGTCGCCGGGTCGGTCACGGCCACCACGCCGGCGGCGACGCTCACGTAGACCCACCCGGACCCGGAGGCGTCCACCTCGATCGCGTCGGCGGGGACGGGCGTGACGCCCGCGTCTCCGATCCCGGCGTCCGGGGTCATGCCCGGGCCCGCGTCGGGGAGCGTGGACATCGGCGCGGCGATCTCGGCCCACCGGAAGCGCAGCCGCGCCGGGCTGCCGGCGTCGTCGTAGTAGCCGAGGATCTGCAGCTTGAAGAAGCGGCCCTCGCTCGACGAGACCACGTACACGCGGTCCTTCGGCGTGAGCGTGTGGGTCTCCGGATCGTAGTCGTACCAGTCGTCCTCGCCGTCGTTGAAGGCGGTGTCCGGCTCCTCGTCGTCGTCCGCCTCGCCGTCCGGACGCGCCGCGCTCCAGCCGCTCTCCGGCGCGCGGGTGACGTCCTCGAAGGCGCCCTCCGCGACGGCGACCTGCACGCCCGCGGTGCCGCTCACGCCCCCGTTGGTCCGCACGAAGAAGCGACGGAAGGCGAGATCCCAGCCCGCGTCGACCGAGCGTCCGCTGTCCAGGTCGAGCCGCTGCCACGCCTCCGCGTCCGTCGCGTCGACGGTGGTCGTGATGGTGCCGTCGGCGCCCGTCTCGTGCGTGAACGCCCCGCTCGTCGGCGGGAGCGTGCCCGCGTCGGCGGGGGCGAGGTCTTCCGCGCACCCCGCGAGAGAGAGCAGAGCGAGGAGCGCGCCAGGGGTCAGTCTGTGCAACATGGCAATCCTTCTTCAGTATCGGCCGCGCGCCCCGCCGTAGACGGTGAAGGGGCGCAGGGCGGTGAACGTGTCGCCGGCGTCGAGCAGGTTGTCGACGCCCACGAAGAGCTCGAGGTGGCGGGTGAAGCGCTTGGCGAGCCGGAGGTCGACCTGCGCGACCGGCTCGCCGAAGATCTCCTCCTCGAGGCCGTCGCCGTCCTCGTCCACGTAGAAGACGCGGTCGAGCATGAGCGCGCCGCGGGCGACGAAGCTGATCTCCCAGGGCGCGTAGGCGAGCCGGGCGGCCAAAGTGACGCGGTGCCGAGCGCGCCCCTCGAGGCGTCGCTCCTGCTCGCCGTCCCAGGTCTCCGTCAGGGTGTAGCCCGCGATCAGGCCGAGGGTGTCGTCGACCCGCAAGGTCGCCAGCGACTCGAGGCCCATCGTCCAGGCGGTGGCCAGGTTCGCGTAGCTGAAGACGGACCCCGTGGCGGACGGGTCGTCCACCGTGACGATGGCGATCATGTCCTCGAGGTCGTTGCGGAAGAAGCCCGCGCTCAGCTTCAGCGCCTCGATGGGCTCCCACTCGAGGCCCACGTCGACGCCGTGTGAGGTCTCGGCGCCCAGCTCGGGGTTGCCCTGGACCACGTAGCCGACGGTCGGGTTCTCGAATCGCAACAGGAGCTGCTGAAACGAGGGCGCGCGGAAGCCGCGCCCGTAGCTCGCCCGCAGCACGAGCTGCGCGACCGGGTCGAAGCGCAGGCTCAGCTTGGGCGAGAGCTGATCGCCGAACTGCGTGTCGAGATCGAAGCGCACGCCGGGGACGACCGTGAGCGACGCGTCGCCGTCCTCCCACGGGATCCACTCGTCCTGGGCGAAGAGGGCGAAGCGCGAGCGGTCGCCGACCTCGACGAGCCGGTCGGAGTCGAGCGCGCGGTGCAGCGTCTCGTAGCCGACGGTGAAGGTGTGGCTCCCGAGCGCCTCCGCCGTGAAGCGGAGCAGGGCGGTGATCTGGCCCAGGTGCTCGCGGTTGTCCTCGTAGCTGTCGAGGGCCTGGCTGCCGCGCTGGTCGCTCAGGTACTGCTCGCGGAACTGCGAGTACGTGAAGCGGGTCACCAGGGTGAGCCCATCGCGTCCCCGGATCGTGTGCTCGACGGAGGCCCGCAGCTGCTCCTGGAGCTGGGTGCGGTCGAAGAGGGCGGCCCCCGCCCCCTCGTCGACGCCGCGCAGGGTGAGCTGCAGGTAGTCCGCGGTCAGCCGCAGCCGGTGCCGCTCGCTCGGTCGCCAGTCCGCGCGGCCCCCGACGGTCCAGAGCAGGCGCTCGCTGCCGGTCGTGGCCTCGTCGTCGCCGCGCCGGAACGGCGCCGCGTAGTGGAGCCCGCCGTCCAGGCGGAGCCGGAGGTGCGGGTCCGGGCGGCCGGCCACGCGGGCGGTGGCGTCGACGACGTGGTTCAGCCCGTAGGCGGCCATCGCCTCCGCCTCGAAGTCGCGCTCCGAGTCGCGGGTGATCAGGTTGACCACGCCGCCGATCGCGTCCGAGCCGTACAGCGCGGAGCTCGGGCCGCGCACGATCTCGACGCGCTCGATGTTCTCCACGCCATAGCGAGAGAGATCGATGGCGCCGCCCACGCGACCGGGCACGCGGTCGCCGTCGACGAGCACGAGGGTGTACTGCGGGTCCATCCCGCGCAGCCAGAGCTCGGTCCCGCGGAACGAGCGCGAGAGCTGGAGCCCGCCCCGCTCCTCGAGGAGCTCAGCCGCGTCCCGGGCCCCGCTCTGCTCGATCTCCTCGCGGCGGATCGTCTCGGTGGCGACGGCCGCGCGCCCGGCGGGCGTCTCGACCCGGCTCCCGGTCACGACCACGTCGAGGTCGTCTGCCTCCTCCTCGAGCAGCGCGTCGAGCTCGGCCTCGAGCGCGGGATCGGAGCCCGTTGACTCGACCTCCTGTGCGGAGGCGGAGTTGACGGCGCCGCAGCAGCACAAGGCCAGCGCCAGCCGGTCGAAGGGAACACGCATCGCCCGGCTTGAGTACGAGAATGAGAGTGATTCTCAAAATTGGTGGCTGAGAATACTCACACGGGGCGCGCCTCGGCGCGGCCGGATCAGCCGAAGAGGGCGACGACCTGTCGCGCGGACGCGAGCGGCAAACCCTGGTGATCCCAGAGCGTCGAGCGTTCGTCGGCGTAGCCGTCACCCACCACGCGGCTCCGGGCCTCGAAGGCGTAGAAGGCGTCGTGCGGGACGGAGAGATCGGGGAGCGCGCGATGAAAGGACACGCCGAGCTCGATCGAGGCGGCGCCGGTCCAGCTCTCCGCGAGGCCGAGCGCGGCGGGGGCCCACGCGTCGAGCAAGGCGACGACGAGCCTTGCGTCACACGGATGCGGTTCGCGCGGTCGACACCAGCCGCCGAGGCGAGGCTCGCCGGCGCCGCCGAAGGGCGCCGCGCCGAGCGCCTGACGGAACTCGAAGTGCTGGCAGAACTCCGGCACGTAGAGCGCGGCGGGGCCGTCTTCGACCTCGGCCGGCGGCGGGATCGGCGGGGACGCGGGGTCGGTGTACTCCAGCGCGCTCCGGCGCGGTCGCGCGAAGGTGGCCCGCCCGGTGGCGATGAGCAGCCCCTCGCGCGTCAGGCGCGCGCCGAGCTGCGCGACGTTCCGGCCCGCGCGGAGGATCTCCACGTCGATCGTCGCGGGCCCCGCCGTGGCGGGCGCGCAGAACGCGACGTCGAGGCCACGGATGGGGCGGTCGTCGGCGCAGGCCCCCATGGCGTCCACGAGCAGCGCCGCGACGACCCCGCCGTACACGCCGCGCCCCTGGTACCACGCCTCTCGCAGCTGGCCGGCGAAGCGGCGCTCGCCCTCCGGCGCGAATCGGGTGACCTCGTCGAACACGTCCATGCGGCTATCCGACATGCGGTTATCCGACTTCGATCGCGTCCGCCACCCGGCGGACCTGCGCGCGGATGTCGGCGTCCCATCGGACGTGCGGATCGGTGGCGCGGTGCGCCCAGAGCAGCGCCCCGTCGTAGCCTCGCGCGCGCACGTGCTCGAGCCGCTGCGCCACGTGGTCGTCGCCTTCGTCGAGATCGGGCCAGGGCCCGTGGCGGGAGGTCGCCAGCTCGCCGAGCCAGATGGGACGGATCGGGCTCGTGTCGGCGGGCGGGAGCGCGGCGACGCCCGTGACCCCGGGGTAGTGGTGGCGCTGGTGCACGTATCGGCCCGACGCCGCGAGGCGCGCGAGCGTGGTCCGCGCGGAGGGCGCCAGCCAGGGAGGCGCGGCGTCCAGAAAGCCGACCGTGGCCACGATCCCGCGTCGCGCGATCCGGCGCGCCCCCTCCTCGAGGAAGCGCGACAGGGCGAGCGCGTCCACCCACGGAGGGTGCGCGCCGTAGCGATCCTTCTCCCAGCCGGGCACGAGCGCCCAGCCCGGCTCGTTGGCCACCTCGAACGCCGCGAGGCCGTCGGGCCGTCCTTCGGCCACGTCGAGTATCGGCTCGAGGAGCGCGTCGAAGAACGGGTGCATCGCGACGCCGAGCGCGAAGGTGTCCCGGCCCCGGCTGGTCACGCCGCTCGCCTGGTCCTCGAGCGGCAGGAAGAGCTCGAAGCTCACGAGTGACGGAATGAGCCGCACGCCCGTGCGCGCGCAGGCGGCGAGCAGCGCGTCGAAGTCCTCGAGGAAGGTGCGCGGCGCTCGCGGCAGGGGGCGCTCGAGGATCCAGTGCTCGGGGTCCTCGGGCGTCTTCCGGAGGCGCCGCTTCCACAGCTGTGCGCGTGGCCAGCGCTCGAGGAAGGGCGCGCGCCGGGCCACTTCGAGTGGTGAAGCGCCGATGGGAAGGTTGACGCCTCCCGCGAGGATCCACCAGCGCGCGGCGCGCAGGCCTGCGGCGGCGAGCCCGCGCAGCTCGTCCTCCACCGCGGCCCAGTCCGTACCGGGCGCGCCGGCCCAAGGCGGTGGTCGCGGCCCGAAGTCGTGGCCGCAGGTGACCCACGGGAAGTTGACGCCGAGCGTGAAGCTCATGCCACCGCGAGGGGGAGCGTGACGGTGAACGCGGTGCCTCGCCCGACCTCGCTCTCCACCCAGATCCGCCCGGCGTGCGCCTCGACGATGTTGCGCACGATCGCCAGCCCCAGCCCGGTGCTCCGCTCGCCCGCGGTGGGTCGGGCGCCCGTGCGCTCGAAGGGCCGGAAGACCTTGGGCAGATCCGTGGCGGGGATGCCCACGCCCTCGTCCCGGACGGTCAGCTTCGCCGTCTGCCTCTCCTGGTCGAGCTCGACGCGCACGGTGGAGCCCGGGTGGGAGAACTTCACGGCGTTGCTCAGGAGGTTGTCGAGCACCTGACGGATCTTGTGGCGGTCGAGCGACATCGGCGGGAGCGCGTCGTCGACGTCGATCTCGAAGTGGATGCGCTTGTCCTGCGCCACGACCGCGTTCAGGCGGATCCCCTCGCGGACGAGCGCGGGGAGGTCGATCTCGTCGCGCTCGAGCTCCATCGCGCCCGCCTGGATGCGCCCGAGGTCGAGGAGATCCTCGACGAGGCTGACCATGTAGCTGGCGGTCCTACGCATCGTCGTGACGATCTCCTCCTGCTCCGCGTCGAGCTCGCCCGCCACGCCGCTCAGGAGGAAGTCCGCGTACCCGCGCATGACGCCGAGCGGGTTCCGCAGATCGTGCGCGACGACCGCCATCAGGTGGTCCTTCTGGTGGTTGAGCCGATCGAGCTCGTTGCGCGTGCGGTGGCGCTCGATCGCGTAGTGGATGGCGCGGCGCAAGCTCGAGAGGGTCAGCTCGCTCTTGGGCAGGTAGTCCTCGGCGCCGCGGGCCAGGGCGCGCAGCGCGAGCTCTTCGCCGTGCTCGCTCGTCAAGACGACGACCGGGATGGCGCGGTGCGAGGCCACGAGGTCGTCGAGCCCGGTGAGGCCGCTCGCGTCCGGCAGCTCGAGGTCGAGGAGGATGGCGTCCGCCGGCGCCGCGTCGAGGAGCGCCCGCGCTCTCTTCAGGGTCTCGGCGTGACGCACGCGGAAGCCGGCCTCCTCGAGCTGGATCGAGACGGCCGCGGCTTGTGTCGCGCTGTCCTCCACGAGGACGATCTCTCCCGCTGCCCCCCCTGTCGTCATGCCACGCAGCTACGAAGATACGCGCTGATGTCCGGCAATGGCAGTACCTCGTGAACGATCCCGGCGCGACGGGCCGAGGCGGGCATGGAGTCGACGACGCTCGTGGACGCGTCCTGGGCCACGACGAGGCCTCCCCGACGGTGCAGCTCGCGGAGGCCCTCGACCCCGTCACGTCCCATCCCGGTGAGGATGAGGCCGAGCGCGCGCTCGCCGTAGGCGCGGGCCACGCTGGCGTAGGTCGCGGAGGCGGAGGGGCGAAAGCCGTGGATCGGTGCGCGGTCGCAGACCCGGATGGCGCCCTTCTGGACCGTGAGGTGCCCGCGCGGAGGGGCGAGGTAGACGGCGCCCGCGCGCAGCGGGTCTCCCTCGCGAGCGAGGCGCACGTCCATGGGCACGGTCGCGTCGAGCCATCGGGCGAAGCCCTCGGCGAAGTCCTCGCCGATGTGCTGAACCAGGAGGATGGGCGCCGGGAAGTCTTCTCCGAGCGACTCCAGGATGGTGCGCACCGCGCGGGGGCCGCCCGTCGAGGCGGCCATCGCGATCACCGACGTCTCGCGCCTGGGCGGCTGCGATGGCCGCTCGCGGTCGGCGCCGTTCGGGCGTCGCACCACCCGCACCTCGGCCATCGCGCGCACCGTTCGGGCGAACCGCCGCCACGCCCGGTCGGACCCTGGCTCGGCCGGACCGGGCGGCTTGGTCAGCGCCGTCAGCGCGCCCGCCTCGAGGGCGGCCACGCTCATGCGCACCGCCCTCTCGCTGCTCCCGCTCACCACGACCACGGGCGTGGGCCGCTCGGCCATGATGCGACGCGTGGCCTCGTAGCCGTCGAGCTCCGGCATCTCGACGTCCATCACCACCACGTCGGGCGAGACCGACTCCACCAGGCTCACCGCCTCGGTCCCGTTGCGGGCCTCCGCCACCACCGACAGCTCCGGGTCGCGCTCCAACCCTTCGCGGAGCAGCGCGCGGAAGGTCGGCGAATCGTCGACGACGAGGACTCGGAGTGGCATGGGTTTCAATCGAGAGGATCGGACAGCAGAGACGCGACGACTTCGAGCAGCTCGGTCTGATCGAAGGCGTTCTTCACCAGATAGGCGTCCGCGCCTGCGTCCAGACCTCTCCGCCGATCTTCCTCCCGAGACAGGGCTGTCAAGAGCACGACGGGCAGGCCGCGCGTTTTGGCCCGTCCTCGCAGCGCGCGCGTGAGCTCCAGGCCGCTCATGCGCGGCATCTCCACGTCGCTGACCACGAGGTCGACCCGCGCCTGGTCGAGGAGCCGGAGCGCCCGCTCCGCGTCCGAAGCGGCCAGCACCCGGTAGCCCGCCGACTCCAGGATGGTCTTCTCGAGCGCGAGGGTGGTCAGCGAGTCGTCCACCACGAGCAGCGTCGGCGGCTCGGCGCTCAGGTCCGCCGCCTCCGGCAGCGACACCTCGCCGCCCTCCGCCTGCCGCAAGGCCGCCCGCACCACGTCGCCGCCGTGCAGGATGAGCGCGATCTCGCCGTTCGGGAGGATCGTCGCGCCGCCGAAGCCCCGCACCCGCGGCAGGCGCTCGCCGAGGCTCTCGACCACCACGTCGTCCACCGAGCGCAGCTCGTCCACCGACAGCGCGACGCGATCCCGCCCGGCCTGCACGATGGCGGTGGGGATCAGCTGGTCGTCCGGCACGGCGGTCGGCATGCCCAGCGTGCGCGCCAGCGGCGTGAAGGGGAGCGGCTCCCCCTCGTGGAGCACGACCGGGCGCCCCTCGATGCGGTGCACGGCGCGCGGATCGACGCGACGGAGCGTCAGCACGTGCGGGGTGGGGAGCGCGTACAGCTGCTCGGCCGCGCGCACCAGCAGCACGCGCACGAGCGTCCGCGTGAGCGGGGAGGAGATGCTGAAGGTCGTCCCGCCGCCCCGCTGGGTCTCGACGTCGATGGTGCCGTGCAACGCCTCGACCTCGGTCTTCACGACGTCCAGGCCCACGCCCCGCCCGGCGAGCGCGTCCACGCGGTCGGAGGTGGTCAGCCCCGCGACGAAGACCAGGCGCGCCAGGCCGACCTCGGTCTCCGGCGGATCGATGCCGTGCTCCCGCGCGCGCTCCGCGAGGGCCTCCAGATCCAGCCCGCGTCCGTCGTCGGACACCGAGACCTCGACCTCGGAGCCGCGCAGGTGCGCGCCGATGCGGACGCGGCCAGCGCGTGGCTTGCCCGCCTCGGCGCGAACGGCGGGCGGCTCGATGCCGTGCGCGACCGCGTTCCGCGCCAGGTGCAGGAGCGGCGCGCGCAGCGCGGTCAGCACCGAGCGATCCACCTCGACGTCGGCGCCCTCGATGATCAGCTCGACCTCGCGCCCCGCCGCGAGGGCGGCGTCGCGCAGGGTGCGCTCCAGACCCACGCAGACGTCGCCGAAGGGCGTGAGGCGGAGCTGCCGCACGTCCGCGTCGGTGTCGCGCGCCACCCGGGTCAGCTCGGTGGCGTCGTCGAGGAGCGCTCCATGCAGGGCGTCGATCTCCGCGAGGCAGAGATCGAAGGGGCGCCGCTCGGCGGGCGCGTGCTGGGCACGGAGGCGACGCAGGCGCGCCGCGAGCGACGCCGTCTCGCGCTCGCGCTCCTCCACCCGGAGGGCGGCCCGCGACAGCTCCCCCGCGCGGACGAGGAGCGCGTCGAGCCGCGCGGCCGGCACGCGCAGCCCGCCCGTGTGCTCGCGTGAGGCGGGCGCGTGAGACATGGCCCGCGGCGCCCGGGGCGCGAAGAGCGCGTCCTCCACGGGCTCGTCGGCGCGGAGCCGACGCGCGACCTCCGCCCACACGTCCGCGGCCGCGAAGAGGCGCCCGAGCAACTCGCCCTCGGGGGCGCCCTCGAGCGCGTCGAGCTCCTCCTCGAGGCCGTGACAGTAGGTCTCGAGCGTCGGGAGGCTCACGGCCCGCGCGGCGCCCTTCAGGCTGTGCGCGATCCGGAACAGGGTCCGCTGGAGATCGGCCGGAGGCGCCCCTTGCTCGAGGCGGAGGAGGGCGTCGTTCCAGGTCGAGACGTGGTCCTCGAGCTCCTCGACGAAGACGGCGCGGAGCCGTTTGGTGAGGGCCGCCTTGTCCACCGATCAGTCCTTCTCGATCCCCACGTCGACGAGCAGCTGGGAGAGGCGCGCGCTCAGCTGCTCGAGTCGTCCCGCTGCGGTCTCCACGTGGTGGATGGAGGACAAGTTGTCGCGCAGCGCCGAGTCGATGTCCTTCATCGCCTGGCTGATCTGGGCCATGCCCGTCGCCTGCTGGTGCGCGGACGCGGCGATCTGAGACGCCGCCTCGGCGGCGCGGGCGATGGTCTCGGTCAGGCCGTCGATGGTGCGCCCCGCCTCGCTCGCCTCGCGCACCGCGGCCCGCATGGTCTTGTCGCCCTGCTCCCCGGCGAGGACCGCGTTGTTGGTCGCGCGCTGGATCTCGCCGAGGATCTCGCGGACCTGGACGGTGGCCTCCTTGCTCCGGCGGGCGAGCGCCTTGACCTCGGCCGCGACGACCCCGAAGCCGCGGCCGTGCTCGCCCGCGCGCGACGCCTCGATCGCCGCGTTGAGCGCGAGCAGGTTCGTCTGCTCCGCGATCTCGTCCACCGTGCCGATGATCTGGCCGATCGTCTGCGCGCGCTCGGCGAGCTCGAGCACGTTCTTCGCGACCGACTCGCCGCGCTGCTGCGCGTCCTCGATGGCCTCGACCGCGTCGTGCACTGCGTCGCGCCCGGCCTGCCCGACCTCGTCGACCTCGCGCGAGCTGTCCGCCACGTCGCGCGCCCGCCCCGCGGCCTGGCGCGCGGTCTGGTCGACCTGCTCCACCGTGACGACCGTCTCGGTGACCGACGCCGACTGCTGCTGCGCGGCCGACGCCTGCTGGCTCGTGGCCGCGAGCAGCTCGTTCGCCGCGCCCACCGTCTCCTCGACCACGTCGCGCATCGTCTCGAGCAGCTGCTCGCGCTGCACCGAGCTGGTCCGGTCCTGGATGATGCCGATGAAGAAGCGCGTGCCCTCCACGTGCATCTCGGAGACGCGCAAGCTCACGGGGAGGGTGCTGCCGTCCTTGTGGTTGGCATGGACGCGGCGCTCCATGCCGATGATGCGCTTCTCCCCCGTCTCGCGGTAGCGCTTCAGGTAGGCGTCGTGCTGCTCGCCGTGCTCGCCGCCCGCGAGCATCGCGACGTTGCGGCCGACCAGCTCGTCCACCCGCCAGCCGAAGAGGACCTCCGCGGTCTGGTTCGCCTCGAGCATGGTGCCGGTCTCGTCGATGGTGATGATCGCGTCCGACGTCGTGTCGAGGATGGCGCGCAGGCGCTGCGCGCGGCCCGCGCGTCGCTCCTTGCCGACGAGCGCGCGCACCCAGTAGAGGGAGAGGCCGCCGAGGCTGACCGCGCCGCCCGCGAAGAGCCACTGGAGCCGCTCCAGCTCTCCGACCCGCGCCGGAGCGAGTGGCGCGAGCTCTTCGAGCGCGCCGAGGTTGTAGACGAAGAGGGCCAGCGCGGTCAGCACCAGCAGCAGGACCAGCGCCGCGGCGCGGCCGGCGTTCGTCTCGTACCAGGGGAGGGGGACGTCAGGGGTCATGTCGATGGTCTACGCGCAAGCGAGGATCCGCCGCGAGGGCGGTCACGTTCAAGCAGAGCTCTCCGTTCGGGCCCAGGCCCTCGAGCCACGGCGGGCTCCCCACGGGCGGAGGCGCGGGTGCGATGCCCTCGAGCGGATCGAGGTCCAGCACGCGCTCGACCACGATCACCAGCTCCGGCTCGTCGCTGTCGAGCGTGACGATGCGCGCGTCGGCGTCGAGGGTCGAGGTGGCGCGGCCCGCGATCAGCGGACCGATGTCCCACAGGGGCGCCAGTCGCCCGCGCAGCCGGGTCAGGCCCAGCAGGTGCACGGGGGTGCCCGGCAGGCGGACCGCGTCGACGTAGGGTTGCACGCCGCCGACCGTGGCCGCGGGGACCAGGAGCGTCGCGTCCCCCACGCGGGCGCTGATGCGCGCCTCGGCGACCGACTCGGGCCGCGTCTCGATCGACTGGGCGATCGCGATCGTCCGCGCACGCAGGATCTCGTCGTCGGGCGGACGGCGCGGGACCGTCCAGTCGTCGGCGAGGCGCGCGCGTGCGCGATCCCAGGGAGACTCCTCGCTCACGCGATCTCCAGCCGCGACAAGGTCTCGAGGTGTCGCGCCGCGGCCTCGGCCAGGCGCCCCGCCGGCTCGCCGTCGGTGTGGGGGAGAGGGGAGTCGGGGGAGAGGCGCTCCGCCTCGACCCGCGCGCGCTCGTAGCCCAGGCGCGCGCCCTCGAGGTCTCCCGCGCGGAGGCGCAGAGACGCCCGCATGAAGTGCGCGATCGCGGCGCGGGGCGAGCTGGCGAGCGTGCGGTCCAGCACCGCCTCCGCCTCCTCGTGGCGGTCGAGGGCGATGAGCAAGGTCGCGTGCATGATGCGATGGTCTTCGTCGGCGTCCCCGCGCGCCTCGATGCGCTCGATCTCGGTCAACGCGCCGAGGGGGTCCAGGTCGGCCAGGCGTCGGACGCCCGTGATCTCCGGCTCGGGCTCGGGCGGCAACGCCTTGCGGGGGCCGGGCGCGTCGCTGCGACGCGAGCGAGGGCGCGGCGGCGGCGCGGGGGTGGATCGGCGCTGATAGACGACGCCCTGCTGCGTGACGATCGCCTCGAGCCCGCCGACGGCGTGCAGGGGGGGATCGGACGGTCCCGTCAGCAGCCACCCTCCATCCACCAGCGCCCCCGCGAGCCGCTCGACGACCTCGGGGACCGCGTCCTGCGCGAAGTAGATGAGCACGTTCCGGCACAAGATCACGTCGAGCTCCGCGGCCGGAGGCGGATCGCTCGCGAGGTTGAGGCGGGAGAAGCGCACCGCGTCCTTGATGCGGGCGTCGAGGTCGTACACGCCGCCCACGTCCCGCATGTGTCGCCGCGCGCGCTTCGCCTCTTCGGCCCGCAGGGACCACTCCCGGTAGCGCCCTCGCCCCGAGAGGGCCAACGCCTGCGCCGAGAGGTCGGTCGCCCAGAGCTGCGCCGTCGGGAGCATCCCCTCGTCCGCCAGGAGGATCGCCAGCGAGTAGATCTCCTCGCCGCTCGCGCACCCCGCGCTCCACGCGCGGAGCCCGGGGCCGCCCGCCGCTTGCCGCGCGGCCACCTTGGGCAGCACCTGCTCGGCGATCAGCGCGTAGTGCCAGGCGTCGCGGAAGAAGTAGGTCTCGCCGACCGTGAGGCGGTTGGCGAGATCGTCGAAGAGCGACGGCTCGCGCTGCAGGCGCGCCACGAACGCGGCCTCGTCGTGGCAGCCGGCGTCGCGCATCGCGCCCTCGATCGCCTGGCGCACGTGGTCCGGGCCCATGCGCTCGAGCTCCAAGCCCGTGCGCGCCCCGAACCATCGCTTCACCTCCCCCATCGACCCGCTCACGAGAGGCACGATACCGCAGCTACGCCCCGACGGAGGAAGTGCTCGTGGGGTATCCTGAGGGAGCCATGCCCGAGGCGTTGATCGACGTGCTCCTGCTCGAGGTCGACGGACGTCGGATCGGGCTGCCCGCTTCGCTCGTGGTGGAGGTCCTGCCCAGCGCCGCGGTGGAGCCGCTGCCGGACGCGCCCCCGGCGGTCGAGGGCGTGCTCAATGTCCGAGGGGAGGTCCTCCCCGTGATCTCGATGCGTCATCGGCTGGGCATGCCGCCGCGCCCGCCGACGGTGGACGACCACCTCGTGCGGGTCGAGAGCGGGGGGCGCCATCTGCTCCTCCGGGTCGATCGCGCGCTCGACCTGATCGGCGTCGACCCCTGGCGGCTCCGCGAGCTCGACGCGGCGCGTGGGGCCGTCGCGACCCCCGAGGGGACGCTGGTCGTCCAGGACGCCGAGCGCTTCCTGACCGTCGAGGAGCTCGAGACGCTGGATCTCTGAGGCACGGCCTCTCGGCGCACGGCCTCTCTGAGCATGTGCGCGCGATCGGGGTGCGAGCGGCGCGGCCTCCGCGGGGCTGCGGACGTGAAGTCAATCGTTTCGCGGAGTTGCGGTCGGACCCTGGGTCTCGAGGCGCGCTGGCCGGGCGTCTCTGCTTGCGCGCGCGTACGGCACATCCGTACAGTGCGTCTCCATGGGAGAGCTGCCGTTTTCCGGGGAAGGGTTCGCGGGGCGCCCTCCGGCTCCGTGGGCCGCGTCGCGGGGCCTCGGCACCGTGCTGGACACCTGGCGCGCGGACGCGGGGTTGAAGCGCAGCATCGTGCTCGACGAGGAGGTGCCGGCGCGCGATCCCGTCTACGCGCCCGTGCCCGACGCGCTCGCGCCCCAGGTCGCCGAGGCGCTGCTGAACCGCGGCGTCGACCAGCTCTACGCGCACCAGGCCCGCAGCTTCGAGCTGGCGAAGGCCGGCAAGCACGTCGTGGTCGCGACGCCGACCGCGTCCGGAAAGAGCCTCTGCTACAACCTGCCGGTCCTCGATCGGCTCGCCGGGGAGCCCGAGGCGCGCGCGCTCTATCTCTTCCCGACCAAGGCGCTGAGCCGCGATCAGGAGGAGGCGCTGCGCGGGCTGATGAAGCAGGCCGGGCTCGATCACGGCGCGGTCACCTACGACGGCGACACGCCGGGCGACGCGCGGCGGGCGGCGCGGGAGCGGAGCGGCATCCTGCTCAGCAACCCGGACATGCTCCACGCGGGCATCCTTCCGCACCACGCCGCGTGGGCGCGCTTCTTCGCCAACCTCCGCTTCGTCGTGCTCGACGAGCTGCACACCTACCGCGGCGTGTTCGGCAGCCACCTCGCGAACGTGCTGCGCAGGCTCCAGCGCATCGCGCGCTTTCACGGCAGCGACCCCGTCTTCCTCTTCGCCTCGGCCACGATCGGCAACCCGGGCGAGCACGCCAGCCGCATCCTCGGCCAGCCCGTGGAGGTCATCGACGAGAGCGGCGCGCCGACGGGGCCGCGGCACGTGATGCTCTACAACCCGCCGGTCGTGAACCCGGAGCTCGGCATCCGGGCGAGCTACATCAAGCAGGCGGTCCGGCTCGCGGCGGACCTGGTGCGCGCGGAGGTGCCGACCCTCGTGTTCGGGCAGTCGCGCAACAGCGTCGAGACCATGCTCAAGTACCTCCGCGACCGCCTGACGGCCGACAAGATCGATCCCGATCTCATCGTGGCCTACCGAGGCGGCTACCTCGCCGACACGCGGCGGCGCATCGAGAAGGGGCTCCGGAGCGGCAGCATCCGCTGCGTGGTGGCCACGAACGCGCTGGAGCTCGGCATCGACATCGGCAGCCTCGACGCGGTCGTGTGCGCCGGCTACCCGGGGAACGTCGCGGGGCTCTGGCAGCGCTTCGGCCGGAGCGGGCGGCGCCAGGAGGCCGCGCTCTCGCTGCTCGTGACCTCGAGCCACCCCATCGACCAGTACGTCGCCACCGATCCGCGCTTCCTCCTCGGGGCGCCCATCGAGCACGCGCGGATCGATCCCGACAACGTCGAGATCCTCGTCCAGCACCTGAAGTGCGCCGCCTTCGAGCTGCCCTTCGAGGAGGGGGAGCCCTTCGGAGACGTGCCGGAGGACGCGGTGAAGGACGCGCTGGGGTTCCTGGAGACCCACCGGGTGGTGCACGCCGCGCCGAACGGGGAGGGCAAGACCGTCTGGCACTGGGCGACGGACGCCTACCCCGCCAACCACGTCTCGCTCCGCAGCCTCAGCTGGGACAATTTCGTCATCATCGATCTCGACACGAACAAGAACTTCGCGGAGATGGACTGGCGCTCGACGCACACGATGCTGCACGAGCAGGCCATCTACCAGCACGACGGCGAGCAGTACCAGGTCGAGCGGCTCGACTTCGAGAACCACAAGGCGTACGTGCGCCACGTCGAGCCCGACTACTACACCGACGCGATGACCTACACGAAGGTCACGGTGACGAGCGAGGACGACGCCGCTGTGATCAAGGGCGCGGTGATCGAGGGCGCCGTGATCGAGGGAGGCGGGGGCAGCGGCGTGGCGCTCGCGGCCGGCGTCGGCGAGGTCAGCGTCGTCGAGAAGGTCGTCGGCTACAAGAAGATCAAGTTCCACACCCACGAGAACGTCGGGTACGGCGACGTGCGGCTCCCCGAGATGCAGATGCACACGACGAGCTTCTGGCTGACCGTGCCGGAAGACCTCGTGCGCGCGCAGGCGGTGAGCCGGGCGCTGGTGCTCGACGCGCTGCGCGGCATCGGCAACGCGATGCACCTGGTCGCGAGCGTGGGCCTCATGTGCGACCCGCGCGACATCGGCCACACCCTCGGCGATCGCGGGGACGAGAACGGGCCGCCCGGCTCGAGCGAAGGCGCGCCGGGCTTCGACCCGACGCTCTTCCTCTACGACCAGATGCCGGGCGGGGTCGGGCTCGCGCCGCGCCTCTTCACCGAGCGCGAGGTGCTGCTGCGGCGCACCCGCGCGATGGTCGAGGGCTGCCCCTGCGCCGAAGGGTGCCCGGCGTGCATCGGGCCGGACATCGGCGCGACCGATCCCAAGGTGGCCCTCGTCCGAAAGACGCTGAGCCGCAAGACGATGGCCCTGGATCTCCTTCGCGCCTTCGGTGTGGCGCCGGTTCACTGATCATGCGGAGTCTCAAGGCCAAGCTGGCGCGCCTGAGGAGCGCCGGGCCCGGCAGCGCCCCGGCCCCGCAGCACGCCCCGCCCGAGCCGGTGGGCTCCGTCGGTCCGGGCCCTCTCTCGGAGGACGCCGATCTGGAAGGCGCCGATCTGGAGGGCGCCGTCGAGGACGTCGAGGCGCGCGAGCGCAAGGCCCGCATCGCGAAGCTCCGCGGCATGCTCGGCCAGATGATCGCGGACGAGAAGCGCCGCCTCCGCGACCGCCCCGTCGAGGTGCCCGAGGAGCCCTTGCCGCTCCCGGGCGAGACCCTGATGACGGCGCACGGGGAGGTGCACCGGGTCGCCAGCTACCTCGAGCCCTCGCATCAGCACGGCCGCGTCCCCATCGCGCGCGCCCTCGACATCACGCCGCAGACCGTCGCGAAGCTGGCGCTCGACGAGGGCCTCGGCGCCATCGACCCGCGCAAGCTCGTGTTCCTCGACACGGAGACGACGGGGCTCGCGGGCGGCACCGGGACCATCCCGTTCTTGATCGGCGTCGCCTGGTTCGAGGATCAGAGCTTCCGCATCGAGCAGCTGTTGCTGCGCGCGCCGGGAGAGGAGACGCCCATGCTGCGGCGCCTCGCCGAGCACCTCGAGGGGGCGAGCGCGATCGTCAGCTACAACGGCAAGAGCTACGACTGGCCGCTCCTGCGCACACGCTTCGTGCTCAACCGGGTGCCGGTGGTGCAGCCCGCCGCCCACCTCGATCTCCTCCACTGCGCGCGACGGGTCTTCAAGCGACGGCTCGGGCAGGTGCGGCTCGTGCACATGGAGGAGCACGTGCTCGGGATGCGGCGCGAAGGCGACATCGACGGCGCGGAGATCCCGGAGCGCTTCTGGAGCTTCGTCCGGGACGCGGACGGCTCGCGGCTCGCGCCCGTGATCGAGCACAACGCCAACGACGTGGTCGCGCTGGCCGCGATCCTCGTCAACCTGGTGGAGCGCTACGAGGAGCTGCGCCCCGAGCACGACCCGGAGGACCGCCTCGGCGTGGCCCAGGTCGCCGTGCGCGCGGCAGATCCGGAGCGGGCCATGCGGTGGGCGGAGAGCGCGGCGGAGGCGGGCGGCCCGGACGACGTCACCGCGGACGCGCTGTGGCTGGCGAGCGAGCTCTGTCGCAAGCGTGGCGACGACGAGGGGCGACGCGCGCTGCTTCACCGGGCGCTCGAGGCGGGCGGCGTGGACCCTCGCCGCTCGGCGCGCGCGCACCTCGCGCTCTCGAAGCTCTACGAGCACCGGCTGAAGGACTTCGAGCGCGCGCTCGTCCACGCGCGGGCGACGGAGCGGGAGGAAGGCGACGAGTCGCGTGATCGGCGCGTGGCGCGCGTGCTGCGCAAGCTCGAGCGCGCGCGGCGTCAGCTCGCCATGGCGGCGCCCGCCGAGCTGGAGTGAGCCCGTGTCCCGGCGCTCTCCTGCCGCTTGGCCGTGGATCGTCGCGCTCTCGCTCTCGGCGTGCGGCGCTCGCAGCGGGCTCGACGTGGAGCCCCCCGACGCCGCGCCCCCCGACGCCGCGGACTCTGGCTTCTTTCGCACCTTCCCCTGCCTCTGGACGTTCGGCGAGCCGCTCACCGTCGCGACGGCCGCGTCCTTCTCGCAGCTGACCGGCGCGGTGCACCCCACGGCCGACGTGGCGGTGATCGGCGCGACCGCGCCCGAGCTGGGCCCACGGCTCTGGTCGATCTCGCTGGGCCGCTCGCCCGCGATCCGTGAGGAGCGCTCGGGCCCGATGGCGTCCGGGCCCTGGTTCGCGGGCGTCGACGGCTTTCTGCAGCAGATCGGACGGCAGTGTGTCGTGCGATCCTACGACGTCATGCTCGCCGAGGGCGAGCTCTTCGAGTGGGTCGAGGAGATGGCGCGCTGCGAGCTGACACAGACCGAGCCGGGGCGGATCGAGAGCGCGAGCGTGATGGACTTCGCCAACGGCTCGCTGGCCAGCGTCGGTCCGCTCCCCTCGGAGGCGCCCGAGGTGCGCCGGCTCGGCGACGTCGGCCCACAGCCGGAGCGCGCGCACGTCCACCTCGCGGCCGACGGAGAGGGCGCGCTCACGGTGTGGCAGCGAGGCGACGAGGTCTTCGTCCAGCGCCGCGGGGGCGAGCCGCGGGCGCTGGCGTCGGGACCGGGGGCCAGGTTCGAGAGCGCGCCGGAGCGCCTCCGCGGGGCCGTGCTCGTGCTCTCGCGCGACGCGTCGCGACCCTGGACCCTCGAGCGCCATGAATTCGCGGGCGGGCCGTCCACGCCGGTCGTCGACGTGGGCGCGCTGCCAGCGGAGCCGGTCGGCGCGATGCGCTCGAACGAGACCGAGGCGCTGATCCCGCTCGGCGACGGGTCGATGGCTCACGTGCCGCTCGCCGGGGCGGAGCTGCGCTCCCTCGGCCCCGTGCCCGAGGGGCCGGTCGAGGCCATGGAGATCATCCTCCGCCCCGGCGGGAGCGCGGGCGGTCTCCTCTACGTGCACGGGTCGGCGGCCGGGCGGGCGCTGACGTTCCGAGCGCTCATCTGCAACCGCTGAGTCAGAGCGCTCGCGTCATCGCGAATCGCAGAGGGAGCGCAGCAGACGGAGCTGCGCCGCGGTCTCGGGAGACGGGCGGCTGCCGTGAGGCTGGCCCACGCGGCGCTGGCGGAGGGCGTCGATGGCCGCTTCCACGGAGCGGACGACGCCGTGACGGATCCACCAGGCGGCGACGACGGTGCCGGTGCGTCCGCGCCCGCCCTGACAGTGCACGTAGACGGTGTGGCCGCGCGCGAGCGCGCCGTCGATCGCGTCGAGGATGGCCTCGAGGGTAGCGCGTGACGGGGCCGCGCCGTCGAGGATGGGGAAGCCGATCCACACCGCCCGCTCCGAGAGCTTGTCGAGCATGGCGCGGATGGACGGCGGCTCGGCCGGGGTGCGCAGGTCGATCACCGTCGAGACGCCCGCGCCGAGCAGCGCGCGGACGGCGGCGCGCAGGGCAGGTCGATCCGGCCCCTGGGGCAGCGGCCCCGCGAGGAGCCGCTCGCCCGCCCAGTAGCTGTCGGGGAGCGGCCCGGCCGCGCTCGGGGAGTCGGTCACGCCTTCGCTCCGCGGACGAGGTTCGCGCACGCCTCGTCGAGGAGCCCGTCCAGCTCGTAGCGGAGGCCGGCCCCCATCGCGTCCATCCCGGCGTGCACGTTGACGATGCCGTGCACGGTCATCAACGCGACGTTCGCGAGCCGGCGGGGCTCCACGTCGGCGCTCAGCGCGCCGTCGGCGCGGTCGCGCTCCAGCTTCGCCTCGAGCTCGCCCATGAGCTTCCAGCTCAGCGGGTAGACCTCCCGGGCCATCAGGTCGGGGGGCGCGTCGCCCGAGAGCGCCCAGATCTGGAGCGCTCGGAAGCCGGCGTAGTCGTCGCGGTGATGGGCCACGAACGCGCGCATCATGGCCTCGAGCGCGCCGAGGCCGCTCTCCGCGCGCTCCACCGCGTCGAGCAGGGCGTGGGTCTCCCGCGCGAAGTGGTCGACGAGCAGGGCCGAGAGAAGCGCCTCTCTCGATTCGAAATAATAGTAGACGGACGGCTTGCTGAGATCGGCGCGCTCCGCCACCGCGGCGACGGTGAAGCCTGGCAGGCCGAACTCGACGAGGACCTCCTCGGCGACCTCGAGGATGCGGGCGCGCTTGCGGGCCTGACGGCGCGTCTTGCGCGCGATGCGATCCTCTTCGCTCATCCCAGCCAGGCGGTCGACTTCGCCACGACGTCCTTGGCGTCGCCCTCGATCACGTCCCCGTGGCAGACGGTGGCGCGCGCGAAGTCCCAGCCGAGCATCTCGTCTCGGCATTGCTTCACCGCCTCCTTGTCCTTCATCACGAAGCGCAGGAGCCGGGACTGCTTCGCGCCGCCGCGCGCGCCCGCCATCGAGAGCACGGTGCGCGTCCACCACCCGCCCTCATCGCCGAAGTTGAAGAGGAAGTCGGTGAGCACGAGGGTCTTGCTCGGCCGGTGGAAGAAGACGACCTCGTTGAGCGCCGGCATGCCCCCGACGAAGAGCGTCTCGAGCGCGCCACGCCAGGCCTCGGGTGCGGCGTCGGGGAGCGCGCCGTCGATCGGGAGCGCCTTCTGCTTCTTCTCCACGCCGGGCGCCGCGAGCACCTCGGCCTCCGGCCAGCGCTCCTTGGCGCGGCCGGCGAAGAGGTGGTGGAACGTGTTCGGAGCCGCGATCCAGCGCACCCGCCCGAGCCCGCTCAGCCGCTCGGCGAGCGCGTCGTCGATGCGCACCGGCGAGTGCAGGAGCAGCTCCTCCCCGAGCCGCACCACCGTCATGCGCGTCCCGAAGTCCGCGCCCCCGAGCTTCAGCGGCTGCGTCACCGTCCAGATCTCGTCCCCGAGCTTCTCCATGTCGCACCTCCTCGCCCGGTTTCTGACTCCGGTTCGAAAAACCGTCAAGGGGTCGAATGCTCAGTAGCCGATCTCTTGCACCTGGATCGTGGAGCCGCTCGCGTTGATCCACGAGACGCGGATGCGCATGGCCGCCGGATCGAGCTCGAGCGTCGTGTAGTTGTTGGTCGTGCTCGACCACTCGAACTGCGGGCGTCGCAGCAGGAACGAGGCGGGGTTGCCCGTCTGGGCGCCGGGGCCGGCGAGCACCTCCCACTGATCCTCGCCCATCTGTCCGCTCCGCCCGACCTTGCCCACCGACGCGAAGTGGAAGTCTCCGCTCAGCCACAGGACGCCCTCGATGGGCTGGGTGTCGATGAAGGAGAGGATCTCCTCGCGGGCGCGCGGGTAGCCCTCCCAGCGATCCGCCTCGGCCGGGAACGGCATGTCGCCGATCGGCACCGAGTTCGCGATGATCTTGAACGCGCACGGGCTCGTCCGCAGGCCGTCCTTCAGCCAGTCCATCTGCGCGCGGGAGAGATACTGCTCGCCGGTCGAGGGCAGCCGCTCGCTGCGGCAGTCGAGCACGAAGACCTCCGCCGTCAGGCCCCACCGCGTCGACTTCCAGATGCGGTCCGGCGCGCCCGCGTCCCTCCGGAGCGGCAGGCTCTCGAAGAAGGTCTGGTACGGCACCGTCAGATCGTGGGTCTCGGGGTCGAAGTTGTTGTCGACCTCGTGGTCGTCCCAGGTGGCCATCACGCTGGTCGAGGCGCGCATCGCCCGGTAGCCGTCCGAGCCGAGGCTGTCCGCCCAGCGCGCGCGAAACTCGGCCAGCGTGCTCGCGCCGTCGTTGTAGGTGGTGTCCCCGAGCATCAAGAACAGGTCGAGGTCGTCGCGCCCGCCCGCGTGCTCGAGCGTCGCCTTGCTGCGCGAGTTCGTGGTGCAGCTGCACGCCCCGAACAGGAGCGGCTCCATCGCGTCCGCGGCGACGGCGGCGCGGAAGCGCCCGACGGGGCTGCGCGCGGTCCGCGTGTCGCCGTCCATCTCGAAGAACGCGTAGCGGTGGCGCGCGCCCGCGCGCAGGCCCGTGACCTCGTGGTGCACGAAGCCGCCGTCGGCGGGTGTCATCGATGCTTGCGAAACGCGACGCAGGTACACGTCGCCGTCCATCTCCCAGACGACGAGCGAGAGCGGCGCGGCGCCGTCGTAGCGGGTCCAGAGGATGGCGGCCTCCGGGGTGACGTCCCCGCTCGCGACCCCGAGCCCGAACGCGCCCGACTCCGGCGTGTCCTCGGGCGGGGCGACCGGCTCGGGCGGGCCTGCGTCCTCGGGCGTGCCCGCGTCCTCGGCGCCTGCGTCCTCGCCTCCGCCGTCCTGCACACCCGCGTCGAGCCCGCCGCCATCCGAGGCGCCCCCGTCCGAGAGGTCGCCCCCGTCGCCGGCGGGGCCGCCGTCCGGGCCCGCGCCGCCGCCGCAGCCGAGGGCGAGGCCCGCCGCCGCGGCGGCCGTGGTCTGAAGGAACGCACGTCGTCCGTGCGCTGGCTTGGGCGTGGAGCCCTCGCCGTCGTCTCGTTCGTCCGCCACCCGACCATTTCACCGGCTCCACGTTTCGCGTCAACCCCGGGGCACCGTTATGATCGCCGCGTGACGCGCGTCCTCGCCTTCCTCCTGCTCTTCGCCGTCGGCTGCAACTGCACCCCCGGGCGCGTCGGCCGGCTCCTGCCCGACGGCGCGCTCCAGCGCCCGCCCGACTCCGGCGTGGTCGCTCGGCGTGACGGCGGGGAGGGCGGCGTCGTCGACATGGACGGCGCGGTGACCGGCGACGGCGCGGTCGACATGGACGCCACCGTCCCCTTCGACGCCGGCCCGCCCCGGTTCGAGCTCGACTGCGACGACGGCGTCGATCAGGACGGTGACGGCCGCACCGACTGCGAAGACGAGGACTGCGAGGGCGCGGCGTGCGACGCGAGCGGCGCGCTCCTGTGCGAAGAGCGCATGTGCGGCGGCTGCACCGAGACGGTCGAGGCTTCGTGCGGAGATGGCTTCGACGAGGACTGCGACGGGATGCGCGACTGCGCCGATCCCGACTGCGACGGCGTGGTCTGCGGCCCGGGTGACGTGACCTGCGGCGGCGGCGCGTGCCCCTGCGCGAGCGGATTCGAGGAGGCGCTCTGCGGCGACGGCACCGACGACGACTGCGATGGGCTCGTCGACTGCGCCGACTCCGACTGCCTCGGCCGTTCGTGCGGCGCGATGGGCGTGGTGTGTCTGCCCGGCGGCGAGTGCGGGTGCGGCGGGTCGATGGAGCTCTGCCAGGGCTTCGACGACGACTGCAGCGGCACCGCCGACGAGGGCTGCCCGGTGGGCGTGGGGCAGTGCTGCGGCGCGACGGCCGGCTCGTTCGGCGGGAGCATGGGCACCGCGTGGTTCGACGCGTGCCCGATGGGCGCGGCGCTGATCGGCCTCGCCGGCCGCGAGGGCCCTCGCCTCGAGCAGCTGCAGCCGATCTGCGCGGCGCTCGTGTTCGAGGAGGACACCAGCACGCGGCCCGAGCACACCTTCCGCGTCCGCCGCGGGGCGCCCATCTTCGGCGCGCAGCACGGCGCGGCGGGGGCCACCACCTTCGACGAGCGCTGTCCGGGCGACGAGATCGCGATCGGCCTGAGCGGCAGCGCCGACGACCAGTTCGTCGACCGCGTCTCGCTCCGGTGCGGCCGGGTCTCCATCGCGCGGAGCCGGAGCTTCAACTGGCAGCTCACCGTGACGCCGACCGGCTCGACCACGCCGCGCGGCGCGGCGGGCATCGGAGAGACCTTCACCGCCACCTGCGCGACCGGCTCGGTGATCATGGCCCTCGACGGACGCGAGAGCACGCGGGTCAACCGCCTCGGCGCGTCCTGCCAGCGGCTACAGCTCTCGCTCCGGTGAAGCGCTGAGGCTCGCCCGCGATGCCTCCTGCGCTGGCGGGGGGTCAGCTGCCGGCGAGCCCGGCCGCGAACATGAACGCGATGCCCCAGGCGGCGGCGAGGGTCAGGAGCCACTGGGTGTGAACGGGTTGGAACTGCATGTCCCGGTTCACAGCGAGCGCCGTGCCAGCCCAGCGGACGCGCCGCGCGCGCGTCGGCGCGTGCGGCATCGCGCCTCGCCGGGGCGCGCTGGGTGTCACTGGTTCATCAGGATGGCGGCCCCGAAGAGGCCGCCGTAGAGGATCATCAGGCCGGCCATCACGATCCCCATCAGCACGCTCATCACCGTCGAGACGATCGCGACGACCAGGCCCACGACCGTCGCGTCCCGTCCGTGCGCGGGGAGCTGCCCGGCTTGGATGGCGCGCAGATCGCGCCGCGCCATCACGATGGCGGGCATGCTCAAGAAGAGCGAGATGAGCCCGACCGGGCCACAGAACGAGCAGCCGATGAAGAGCGCCATCAGGCTGCTGAAGCCGAGGACCAGGATCACGACGCTGCGGTCGACGCCCTGCCCCGGAGGCGGCGGCCCCGGAGGCGAGCCGGGCGCCTGACCGGGTGGCTGACCGAACGGGGCCGGGGGCCCGGCGGGCGGGGCGCCCCAGCCACCCCCCTGCTGTTGCGGATGCCAGCTCACGGCGATCAGTCTACGCTCTTTGCCATGGCGACGCAGCCTCCGCTCACGCTCCGGCTCCGCGAGCCGGCGCTCCGGCGCGCCGACGGGCTCTTCTACCTGCTGAAGGCGCGGCTGGGGAAGGTGCGCCCGGAGGTCTTCGCGGCGTTCGCGTTCAAGAACGACGAGCGCAGCTTCGCGCGTCGGCTCCTCGAGCGTCACCCGCGCTACTGGCTCTTCCGCACGAACCAGCAGCGCTTCTGCGGCGACTTCCTCGCGGTCGACATGGCCAGCCCCGACGTCGCGTCCCGGCGCGTGCTCGCGATCGATCTGAAGCTGGGCAAGGACGTGGTCGAGGGCGGCGGCGGGGCGGGCAACTCGTTCACGCAGCTCGACGCGGCCGTGGCCGACGTCGCGCGCCGCCTCGGCGTCATCCAGCCGGACGCGGCGCCGTTGCGCTTGACCGGCGACGCGTCGTCACTGCTCGCGCACCTCGGCTGAGGACGCGCACCCGCACGACGCAGCGGCGATGCGCTCCCGGGCCGCGCCGCAGCGGGCCGCGGAGTCGGTGCAGCGCCCCGCGAAGTCGCGGCTCCGAGGGTGTCGGTCGGCGATGGCGCAGATGCGCTCGCTCAGATCGCAGATGGAGCCGCCGAGGTCGCACGCGGCCTCGCAGTCGGGCTCGGGGCGCGCGAGCACGGTCTCGAGGTCGTCGGTGAGCGAGATCTGCTCGCCCTCGAGCTCCGCCGGGCTCTCACGCTCCGGGGCGACCGTCGTCGGCTCCCCGACCATGCTCGCGCCTCCGCAGCCGGCGTAGCCGAAGAGGAGCAGGGCGAGCGCGGCGCGTGCGCGGCTCATCGCTCGCTCCCGAGCGCCGCCTCGAGGAGCGCCTCCTGGATGGCGATGGCGCGGGCGTAGTCGTTGGCCGCCTCGTGGTCTCGGCCGGCCGCCTCGTGGATGCGGCCGCGGGTGATGATGAGGTTCGCGGTGAACACGTCGTCTGCCTCTCCGAGCTCGAGCCCTGCCTGTCCGAGCTCGAGCCCTTGCGTCGCGAAGCGCATCGCGCGCTCCGTGTCGCCGCGCGCGAGGTGGATCCGCGCGACGCGGTCGCACGCGTCCTGACGTACCACCCGGGCGTCTCGTTCAGCCACTCCGTCCGGGACCGGGCGCGCGAGCAGGGCGCCCAGCCGCCGCAGGGCGGCCTCGTCGTCGCCCTGGGTGAGCGCCTCCGCGGCCGCGGCGCTGTCGGCGCGCGACGCGCTCACCCACGCGCGCGGCGCGCCGTCGTCGCAGCCGGACGCGAGCAGCAGGAGCAGCAACAGCGGCGAGAGCGTCTTCATCGCGCGCCGTATCGCTCCTCGAGCGACGCGTACACGGCGCCGCGGTAGTCGTCCATCTCCGCCTCGAACGCGTCGTCGGCGTCCTCGCCGCCGCTCGCCCGGGCCATCTGCGCCCGGAGCAGGGCCAGGTCCGGGCTGGGCAACGCGGTGGGGGCGGCCTCTCCGCCCGGACGCAGCCAGACGAAGAGCAGGAGCGCGGCCGCGAGCCCGACGGCGCCGAGGAGCCATCGCCAGTCTCGCCTCGGCTCGGGTCGCGCCGCCGCCCGGTCGGCGATCCGGTCGGCCACGCTCAGCACGTCGCCCAGGATCGCCTCGGAGCGATCGGGGGAGAGCGCGCCGCCGTCGCGCTGGTAGCGGAGCAAGGCCGCCGTCTGGAGCGCGTCCTCCGGCAGGCCCGCTTCGGCGCTCCCGCGATCGAGCGCGCGGGCCAAGGCCTCGGCCTCCTGCTGTTCGTCCGCGCCGATCTCTTCTTCGTCGCTCATGCGTGCTCCCTGGTGCTCGTCGGAGGAGGCGTGGGCGCGGCGTCCACGAACGCCTCCCACTCCTTGCGAAACGCGCGCAGCGCGCGCAGCAGCACCACGTCGAAGGTGCCGATCTTCACGTCCAGCCCCGCCGCGCACTCCTCGCGGCTCCGGTCCTCGAAGAAGCGAAGCGAGATGGCGCGGGCGTACCGCGGGTTGATACGCTCGAGCACCGCGCTGACCGTCTCTCTCAGCATCGCGAGCTGCTCGGCCTCCGCCAGCTCCTTCTCGGGGCGCGGCGCGCTGGGGCGCAGCGGGGCCAGCAGCTCCTCGAAGCTCGTCAGCGCGCGCCGGGTGCGGGCTTTGACGCGGTGCATGTCGGTCGCCTCGTTGGTCGCGATCCGGCTCAGCCAGAAGTAGAAGGACGTGCCTCGATCGTCGTAGCGGTCGAGCTTCTCGAGGGCCTTGCGGAAGGTCTCGCTCAGCGCGTCCTCCGCCGCCTGTCGGTTGCCGAGCTTGGGCATCAACACACGCGCGAAGAGGCGCGGCGCGAAGGCACGGTAGAGCTCCGCCACCGCCTCGCGTTCTCCGCGTCGCGTGCGCGCGAGCAGGTCGCGCTCTCGCGCGAGCCACTCCTTCGATGTGAAGTCGAGCTCCAATCCAGCGTCCGAATGAAGGCCCGGGCTACCGCATGCGCGGCGGCGAAGGAAGCCTCATCCCTCGACGTCCACGCGGATGCGGGCCCGGAGCCGACGCACGGGCTGGCCGGTGTGCCGTGCGAGCGCCTCGGCGAAGTCCTCGAGCATGCCGAGATCACGGGCCAGCTCCCGGTCCGCGGGCCGCGCCGCGCTCACCGCGCCGACCACCGCGCGGACCCGGTCCAACCGCTCCTGCGCTTCGCCGTGCTGCCCCGCCCGGGCCAGCTCCGAGACGCGGCGCAGATCGCGCGCCATCCACGCCACCGCGGAGTTCCGCGCCACCGTGCCCTCGGCCACGTCGGAGACCACGAAGACGGGCGCGTCGTTCTCGAGGCGCGTCGGCTCGTGGGAGCGCATGTCGGTGAAGTCGAGGGTGAAGCGGCCCACCGTCGGCGTGCGGTCGAGCGGGTCGACCCCGCGGAGCGTCCAGAGCACGGTGCGGTGCTGGGTGGCGCCGAGCCGCCCCACGTCGGCCTGCCAGTGCGCGCCACGCGGCTCGGACGCGGCGCCCTCCACCCGGACGACCTCGACCCCCGGGGCCGGGGTGAAGGTCAGGTGCACGCCGTCCGCGACGTCCTCGAGCATGCCGTGCACCTCGCGCTCGAAGACGCGGGTGATCTCCTGTGGCGAGTCGAGGAAGTAGTGGTTGCCGCGCCCCTGCTCGCTCATCTCGACGAGCACGTCGTCGCGGTGATCGAGCCCGACGCCGATCGCGCTCAGGCGGATGCCCTCCGCGTCGCCGCGCGCGGCCCAGCCCGCGATGCGCTGCATGTCGGTGTCGCCGACGTTCGCCACCGCGTCGGTCAGGAGCACCACCCGGCGCAGGTGCGACGCCGGCTGCTGCGCGAGCGCCGCGTAGCCCACCTGGAGCCCGTGCGAGAGGTTGGTGGCGCCGCGGGGCTGGAGCCGATCGATCGCCGCGTGCAGCCGCGCGCCCTCCTGCACGCTCGTCACGGGCAGGATCACCTCGGCGTAGTCGTCGAACGCGGTGACCCCGACGCGGTCCCGCGGGTCGAGCTGGTCGACGAGCCGGTGCAGCGCCTGTCGCACGTAGGTCATCTTGTCGCTCTCTCGCATGGAGCCCGAGCGGTCGACGACGAACATCATCGCCATGGGCGGCCGCACGTCGGGGTTGCGGCCCCGCACCACGGTCTGGACGACGAAGAGCGGTTCGCTCGACTCGGCCGCCCAGGCGGCCCGCGCGCCCTCGACGCTGATGCCCGCGGCGTGGGGGGCGGGGTCGGCGACCGCCTCCGGGTAGTCGGCGAGGAAGTCGTCGACGCGGATCTCGGCCGGCCGGGGCAGCAGACCGTGGGACGCGACGTACCGGGTTCGAGCGCGGCTGGCGTAGGCTCCGCCGCAGGCGACGAGGCTGCACGCGAGGAGAGCGAGGGACAGGTGGCGGTGAGAGAGCATCAGAACCTCCGGGCTGTGTTCGGGGCTCCAACGCGGCTTCGCGGCGTGGCTTACACCTGCCTGGCGATCTTTCTCTGCGTCGCCTGCGATGGGGCCGAGCCGGGGGCGCAGAGGGAGACGGCGGTGCTGCGCGCGCGTCACCCGAGCGGGGTGCCGCTGCATCCGCGTGACGGGGCCCGGGAGGTCAGCGGGAGGCTGCCCGACGGGGCCAGGGTGGAGATCCTGGGGCGGGGGAGCGCGGGCTGGCTGGAGGTGAGGGGAGAAGGAGAGAGAGGCTGGATCAGCCCGCGGTACGTGGTCGAGACGGGGGCGGGTGAGGCCCGGTCCGCTTCCGAGTCCGCTTCCGCTTCCGCTCCCGCTCCCGCTCCCGCTCCCGCTTCCGCTTCCGCTCCCGCTCCCGCTCCCGCTCCCGCTCCCGCTCCCGCTCCCGCTCCCGCTCCCGCTCCCGCTCCCGCTCCCGCTCCCGCTCCCGCTCCCGCTCCCGCTGCCGCTCCCGCTCCCGCTTCCGAGTCCGCCTCCGCGACCGCCTCCGCGACCGAGTCCGCTTCCGCGACCGAGTCCGCCTCCGCGACCGAGTCCGAGTCCGCCTCCGCTTCCGAGTCCGCCTCCGCTCCCGAGTCCGCCTCCGCTCCCGAGTCCGCCTCCGCTCCCGAGTCCGCCTCCGCGACCGAGTCCGGTTCCGCTTCCGCTCCGGAGTCCGCTTCCGAGCTGGCTGGGGCAGGTGCGCTGCGGCCTGTCTCGGCGGCCGTCTGGCGCTCTGCCGCCGACTGTCGGGAGCTGCTGCGGGGGGCGGGGGAGGAGCGAGAGGAGCGGCGGGCGGGGATCGCGACCTGGAACTTGCGCTGGTTTCCGGACGGATCGGGCGACGGAGATACGTCGCGGGCGACCGACGTGGCGTGGATGGCCTGCGCGATGGCGAGCCTGGGCGTGGACGCGATCGCGGTGCAGGAGGTGTTGCAGCACGCGAGCGGGCGCGCGGCGATGGCGGAGCTGAGGCGGCAGCTCGACGCGCTCACGGGCGGGCGATGGGTGGCGCACCTCGATCGGTGCCCGAGCGACGGCCGACAGCACGTCGGATGGCTCGTGAACGAAGCCCGGGTGCGGGTCTCGCGCGTCACGCAGCTCGACGCGCTCAACCCGCTCGGCGGCTGCACGGGGCACCTCCGCCCGGGGCTCGCGCTCTACCTCGAGTGGCCGGGGGGACCCGACCTCCACGCCGTCAGCGTGCACCTCGACTCCGGCACGGGCGCGCGCGATCACCGGCACCGCGCGGCGAGCCTCGCCGCGATCGAGCGAGCCACGCGCGCGCTGCGGCCGCGTGACGCGGACGTGGTGGTGCTCGGGGACCTCAACACGATGGGACGGGAGGCGCCGCGGCTGCGCGCCGGGGACGAGCTCGCCGACGTCGACGCGCTCCTGGCTGGGCTGCAGCCCGCGTGGCGGCGCGTCCCGAGCGAGGTGCCGTGCACGGAGCTCTGGAGGGCCGGCGCGAGCCACCTCGACCACGTCCTGGTCAGCGCCTCGACGCGGGAAGTGATCGGCTCGGCGCGCGTGCACGGGATCTGCGGGCTGGGGCGGTGTGAGCGACCGCGCGGGAGAGCGGCGGCGCTGGAGCGGCTGAGCGATCACTGCCCGCTCGTGGTGGCGCTGACGGCCGAGGATCGAGACTGACGCTCTCTCAGCTCGAGACGGGGATGCCGCCGAGGGAGGCGCGCAGCCGCGCCGCGAAGGCGTCCAGGCGATCCTGGTACATCGTCGGGGTCATGCCGTCGGGGACTCGTGCGCAGGAGCTGCCGTCGACGCGGCCGCTCAGGGGCGCGCGCTCGCAGGTGCGGAGGTCCATCGCGACCGTGACGTCGCTCGCGCCTTCGCGCACGCTCAGCGTGATGAGGTAGCGGGTCACCCACGTGGTGCCGTCGCTGTTGCGCCCGGTGTCCTCCCAGGGCGTCTCGACGATGCCCGCGCGCGCGTCGACCCGGTCGGGGGTCATACCCTGCGTGGCCAGCGCGCGCTCCAGGTCCGCGACCTCGATCTGCTGGTCGGGCACGAAGAAGCTCGACGGCGTCAGCTGGGAGACGCAACCGAAGAGGAAGCAGGCGAGCAGGGCGGGCGAGCGGCGAATGCAGCGCATGGGAGTCCCCGAGGTTCGTGAAGGCGAGCCGAGGCACGCTTCCTACGCGCTGGGCCGACGCGGCGCCACGCGACGTCACTCGCTCTCGTCTCCCAGCGCGTCCTCCAGGCTCTCGACGTTCCACCCACCAGGGGGGGAGAAGCTGACCTCGCCCATCCACGCGCGCTCGGGCTCGACGTCGCTGGGATCGGACGGAGCCGAGGGCGCCCTCCACGGCAATGCGGCGCGTTCTTGCATGGCGCGCTCGAGCGAATTGGCGTTGGGCGCGGGTGGCGCAGGAGATGCGAAACCGCCGGTCACCGCGACGGCCCCCGTGACCGCGGCCGCGGCGGCGCCGAGCACGGTCAGCCGTCGGCGGTGACGGCGGCGGCCGGGGCCGCAGTCGGCGGTGAGCAGCCTGCCGTCCTTTCGCCGGAAGAGGCGCGCGCAGAGGGCTCCCTCGTTCTCGAGGACCAGACGCGTCGCCTCGAGCGCGGTGAGCCCGGCGAAGTCGTAGACCTTGCGATCGCACAGGCCGCACTCGCGGACCGCGCCGTCGCCGACCATGCCGGCCCAGGGGGCGGGGCAGGAATGGGCGCCGCGGGCCCCGTGCACGACGAAGCGCGCGAGCGCGTGTCGCTCTTCGTCGAGGCGCGCCGCGACGTGGGCTAGCTCCGCCTCGAGGGCCTCGCGCCGGGGAGTGGTGGCGCTCGCGATGTCGCGGCGCAAGGCGTCGCGTCGCATGCGCAGCGCGTCGATCTCGTGTCGGAATGTCATCGGCCCTGGGACACGCGAGCTGGGGCGAGGTTCCGTGCGACACGATCGGCGTCGGTCGTGGCGTCTCGTCACGCATCCATCCGCGAGATCGACGCGGGAGAGGCCTGGAACGGACCCTGCGCTGACGTCTCGCATGACCCGCCATCTCCTCTCCGCGTCGCTGATCGCCGCCCTCTTCGCGGGGCCCGCGCTCGCGCAGACGCCGCCACCTCCGGGCCAGCTGCGCGTCGACCTCGAGGCCACTGTCGAGTCGGACGACGACGCGGTCTTTCGGTGGACGCTCGACCCGGCGGAGGAGGCGACGTGCACGCTCGACGCCGACGGTGACGGCATCTTCGAGCACAGCGTCGAGGACTGCGACGCCAATCGATCGCTGCGGCACAGCTACGACGAGGAGGGCACGTACCACGCGATCCTCGTGGCCCGGACCCACGACGGCCGCTCGGGCCAGGCCACGGTAACCGTCACGATCGACTGACGCGCCGCGCGCAAGTCAGGGGGTGACGCAGCCGCACCCGCACGCCTCGTCGATCGGCGTCGCCCCGTCGGGGCAGCGGTAGGTCAGCGCCGCGCACTCCCGCACGTCGAACGAGATGTAGTCGACGCCCGGCGCGCTCGGGTCGGGGCATACGCCCGGGTCGGCGAGGCAGCCGCAGCCGCAGTCGTCCTCGAAGGGGCTCCACCCGGCCTCGCAGTGGGGCACGCCCGCGAGCGCGCACTGCTCGGGGTCGCGCAGCTGGTAGTCCGCGCCCGGGCGCGCGTCGCCCGTGCAGGCCGGCTCCGCGGGGCGGCAACCGCAGCCGCACGCGTCGCTGAACTGGACGGTGCCTTCGTCGCAGAGGAAGTCGCCGATGAGCGCGCACATGTCGGGGTCGTGGCTCTCGTAGCGGACGCCCGGTTCCGACGGATCGGGGCACGCGGGCGCGTCGCCGATGCAGCCGCATCCGCACGCGTCGTCGAAGGTCGTCTCGCCTTCCTCGCACATGAAGAGCGCCGCGGCGCACGTCCCCGGATCGGCGGAGACGTAGCGCACGGCGGGGTCGGTCGGGTCGGGGCACGCGCTCGCTTCCGCGATGCAGCCGCAGCCGCATTCGTCGGAGAAGAGCGTCTCGCCGGGCTCACACGCGAAGAGCGCCGCGGCGCAGGCGGAGACGTCGGTGAACACGTAGCGCACCGCGGGATCGCTCGCGTCCGGGCACGCGCCGCAGTCCTCGTCGGGCGAAGGGCAGAAGCTGTCGCAGACGCCGTCGCCGTAGAAGCCCTCGGAGGCGCAGAGATCGGTTCCGTCGGCGCCGCGGCCGCCCATCAAGCGTGCTTGCTCGCGGGTGACGCCCGACCCACCGACACATCCGGCGAGCATGACGAGGGTGAGGAGGGACTGGAGGAGA
Organism: Sandaracinaceae bacterium; assembly: GCA_040218145.1. Taxonomy (GTDB): domain Bacteria; phylum Myxococcota_A; class Polyangia; order Polyangiales; family Sandaracinaceae; genus JAVJQK01. The sequence goes on from JAVJQK010000071.1 coordinate 56,624, forward strand.
AGAGAAGGCTGAGTCATCGAACGGTCCTTTCGTGCATCGAACGCACCTCGCCGTCCGCTCCGTCGTGGAGCGCCTGGTGACCGACGAGGTGCAGAGAGTTTTGTGTTGGCGCGAGCTACTCGCGGCCGGTCGCGAAGAGCGTCAGGGGGCGCCGGTCGGGGGTGGGGCTCGAGCTCTCGAGGAAGACCACGGCCTCGACCGGGCCCGCCTCTGTGGGCGTCGCGGCGAGCACGAGCTCCGCCGCCTCCCCGTCGGGGATCTCGGTGGGCGCGTCGAGGACCTCGAACGCGGGGCTCGCGATCCGGAGGCGCGGCGTCATCAGGGTGAGCGGCGCGCCGCAGTCGTTGGTGATGCTCACGCGCCGCTCCGCGCGGCCGCCGACCGGCACGTCCCCGAAGTCCACCTCGAAGGCGGGGCTCACCAAGAAGCAGTCGGCGAGCGGGCGCGGGGCCGGGGAGAGGGTGGCGGGCTCTCCTTCCCCGACGAGGTCGACCGGGACGGAGCGGGCGGCGCCAGCTCGCGCCTGGATCCGGTGCTCGTTCCCGATCGGCCCGATGGCCGTCACGCTGAAGGTGCCGTCGTCTCGCACGGGCTCCGCCACCGGGGGCTCGGTCCCGTCGAGGTGGGTGACGACCACCACGCCCTCCGGCGGATCGACGAGCCCGGTGAAGGCCGGAAGGCCCACGCCGCCGGTGGGCGGCTCCGCCACCGCGTCCACGTCGAGGTTGGGCGGGCTGGGCTGCGGGCTGACGCCGCAGGCGGGGAGCGCCACCAGCAGGAGCGCGAGCCGAAGTCTGGAAAGCAAGCGGGTCACGGTCGCTCCTCTGAGCAGCGACCATGCCAGCTCGAAGACGCGCGGAGCTCGAGAATCACTTGTCTCGAGTTGTCTCATATTGTATCGGTGTCTCGATGGGCGAGGCGCTCTTCGCAGACCGCTACCGGCTCCTCGGTCCGCTCGGGGAGGGTGGGGCGGCTTCCACGCACCGCGCCTTCGACGAGGTCCGGGGCGAGGAGGTGGCGCTGAAGGTGCTTCGCGCCGACGCGCCCGAACTCGAGGCCACCCTGCTCCGTGAGCTGGAGCTGCTCGGGCCGCTCACCCATCCCTCGCTCGTCGCCGTGTTCGACTTCGGGCGCGCGCGATCGAGCGGCGCGCTTCGCCCCTACTACGCGGCGCGTCTGGTGGAGGGGCCGCGCTTGGTGGAGCTCGCGCGGCGGGGATGGGCGGCGCTCGCGCCGGTCCTGCTCGACGTGCTCGACGCCTTGGCGTTCTTGCACCGCGCGGGCGCGCGGCACGGAGACGTCAAGCCGGACAACGTGCTCGTCGACGAGGCGGGCCGAGGGGTCTTGATCGATCTGGGCTGCGCCGCGCCCCTCGGCGTGGCGAGCCCGCTCGTCTCGGGCACCGCGGGCTACCTCGCGCCGGAGCTGCTCGCGGGGGGCGTCGCCGACGCGCGGTCCGATCTGTTCGCGTTCGGCAAGACCGTCGACGCGCTCGCGGCCCTCGCGGGGGCCCCCCCGGATCCGTGGCCCCGCCTCGCGGCCCGCTGCGTCGCGCCCCGCCCCGAGGACCGGCCCGCGGACGTGGCCGAGGTGCTCGAGGCGCTCGGTCACGGAGACCGCGCCCTGTTCGGGCTCCCTCCGGAGTCGGCGACCCTGCTCGGCCGAAGGGAGGAGCTCGCGGAGGCCAAAGCGCTCCTCGACGCGCTGATGCGAGGTGAGCCCAGCCCGCGTGTGCTCGCCCTCGGCGGCGGGCCCGGCAGCGGGCGCAGCCGGCTCCTGGCGGAGCTGAAGCGCGTGGCCCAGCCCCGCTGCGCGGTCATCGAGATCGCCCCGCAGCGGAGCGAGGGGCTGAGCCGCTGGCTCGGAGAGACCCGCCGCGGGATCGAGGGCGTGCTCGAGGGGGTGTCGCGGCTCAGGTCGCAGCGCCGCGGGCCAGAGGTCTGGGTGCTCGACGACGCGGACGCGCTCGGCGCGGAGGACGCCGCGAGGCTCGCCGCGCTGGCCCAGGTCCTCGAGGCGCAGGATCCCGTGCTCGTGTTTACGGTCGCCGAGGACCTCGAGGGAGAGGCGGTGCAGCAGCTCGAGCTCGGCCCGCTCGATCGTGAGGCGGTCGCCGCCTGGGCCGAGGGGCGGCTCGAGCCTTCGCAGCTCGACGAGCTGTATCGCATGAGCGCGGGGCACCCGGGCACCGTCCGCTGGCTGCTCGCGGGCGCGTCGAGCGGCCGGCGCGCCCTCGGGGACGCCGAGGGGCCCGCGGTGGCGCTCGACGCAGAGACGCGTGAAGGGCTGCTGCGGTTCGCGGCGCACGCGAGCGCGATGCGGATCGACGAGGCGCGGGCGGCCGGGGTGACGGAGGCGCAGATCCAGCGGCTCGCCGCGGAGGGCTGGATCCGCGCCGAGGCGGGGCGGGTGGGCCTGACGCGGCCCGCGGACGCCGACGCGATCCTGCGCGACGCCCCCGCCGAGGCGCGCCGCGCCGCGCACGCCGCGCTGTCCGCGGTCTTCTCCTCGGGGCCGGTCGCCATCCGACATCGCGCGAGGGCCGGCGACCTCGCGGGGGCCAAGGCCCTGTTGCGCGCGACGTCGTCGCGTGAGGGCACGGGTTGGCGAGACGCGGCGCGCGCGCTGGTGGTCGCCGGCGCGCCGGTCGAGGGGGCGCTGCTCCTGGCGGAGGAGGGCGCGCTGGCCGAGGCGGTCGAGCTGCTCGAGGGGCTCGGAGACGCGGCGCCCTTCGAGGCCCGCCTCGAGCTGGGGCGCTGCCTCTTGAAGCTGGAGCGCGCGGCCGAGGCGCTGACCGCGCTCGACGACGCGCTCGCGCACGCGCCGGACGCGCAGGGGCGGGGACGCGTGGCGGACGCGAAGGCCCGCGCGCGGATCAAGCTCGGCGACTACGACGCCGCTCGCGCGCTGGCCGCGGGCGCCCGCGACGAGCTCGAACGAGCCGAGGTCGAGGATCCGGGGCTCGCGGGGGCGCTGGCCGAGGACGTGGGCGTGGCCGAGAGCTACCTCGGGCGCGAGTCCGCGCGCGCGCACCTCGAGGAGGCCGCCCGCGCGCTCGAGACCGACGGCGGACCGCGCGACCGGGTGCGGGTGGAGAGCTACCTCGCCATCGACGCCTACCGCCGCGGCGAGCTCGCGGCGGCGCGGCGGGGCTACGCGCGCGCGCTCGCCCTGGTCGAGCGCCACGGGCTGGACGAGCAGCTCGCGCACGCCGCGCTCAACCTCGGCACGGCGCTCCATCAGGGTGGGGCGTACGCGGAGGCGGCCAGCGCGTACCGGCGAGCCCAGCGGGTCGCCCGCGCGCTCGGGCAACGCGCCACGGACGCGACCCTCTGCTTCGACCTGGCGCAGCTCTACGCCGACATCGGCGCCTGGGACCGCGCCCTGGACGCGGCGGGACGCGCGCAGGCGCTCGCGGAGCAGGGCGGGTTCGCGCTCCTCGTCGGCGGCTGCGTCATGGTGCGCGCGCAGGTCGCCCTGCGTCGCGGCGGCGTCGGCGCCGCGGAGGCGCTTCGAGACGCGCGCGCGATCTTCGAGGGGAGCGGAGCGGCGCGGGAGCTCGACGAGGTCAGCGCGGCCGAGATCGAGCTCGCGTTGCTCGAAGGGCGCCCGGGCGACGCGGAGCGCGCGCTCGCGGCGCCACGCCCCGAGCCGAGCGCGGATCTGGCCATCCGCTTGTCGCTCTTGCGCGGCGCGTGCGCGATCCAGGCGGGGCGCGGCGTGGAGGGGCGCGACGCGCTCGAGGCCGCCGCCCGCGACGCCGACGCCCGAGGTCTGGTGCCCCTCGCGGCGGAGGCCCACGCGGGGCTCGCCGACGCCTGGGACGCGGTCGGCGCGACGCGCAGCGCGGCGACCCACCGGGCCGAGGCCGAGCGGCGCGCGGAGCGCATGGCGGCGGGGCTGTCCGCCGGGCTCGCCGACGCCTTCTGGGAACACCCTCGACGCCGCTCCCTGCGGTCCGTCCCCGTCGAGGCGCCCGCTGCGAGCGCGCGCACCCGCCAGCTCGAGCGCCTGCTCGCGGTCAACCGCAAGCTGGGCGCGTCGCTGGCCGTCGACGAGGTCCTGCGTCAGGCGATGGACGCCGCGATCGACCTGACCGGCGCCGAGCGCGGCTTCGTGCTCGTGCGAGAGGGGGACGCGCTCTCCATCGCCGTCGCGCGCAACCTCGATCAGGCGCGCGTGGGGCCGGAGCAGCTGGAGTTCAGCCGCTCCATCGCCGAGCACGCGATCGCGTCCGGGGAGCTGGTGATGACCCTGGACGCGCGGGCCGACGCGCGCTTCGCCACGCACCGCTCGGTGCACGCGATGAAGCTGCGCTCGGTGATCGCCGTCCCGATCCCCTCGCCCGACGGAGTCGTGGGCGCGATGTACCTCGACAATCGTCTCCTGCGCGCGCGCTTCGCGGAGGTGGATCGGGAGCTCCTGCTCGCCTTCGCCGATCAGCTGGCCATCGCGCTCGAGAACGCGCGCCTCCACGAGGAGCTGGCCCGCCGCGCGGCGCAGATCGAGGCGCTGAGTCGAGGGCAGGCCACCCGCATCGAGCAGCTCGAGTCCGAGCTGGAGGTGCGCCAGCGCGCGCTCGAGCGGCGCTACGACTACGGCGAGCTCGTCGCGGACGCGCCCGCGATGCAGCCCGTGCTCGCGACGCTCGATCGGGTCATCGACTCCCCGCTGAGCGTCCTCGTGACGGGCGAGAGCGGCACCGGCAAGGAGCTGGTCGCGCGCGCCGTGCACTTCAACGGGCCGCGCAAGGAGGGGCCGTTCGTCACCGTCAACTGCGCCGCGCTGTCGGACACGCTGCTCGAGTCGGAGCTCTTCGGGCACGTGCGCGGGGCGTTCACCGGCGCGGACCGGAACAAGGACGGGCTGATGGTCGCCGCGTCGGGGGGCACGCTCTTCCTCGACGAGCTGGGCGAGACCTCGCTCGCCATGCAGGCGAAGCTGCTCCGCGCGATCGAGCAGCGCGAGGTCCGGCCCGTCGGCGGCGATGGCAGCGTGAAGGTCGACTTCCGGCTCGTCTGCGCCACCAACCGTGATCTCCGCGAGGAGGTCGAGGCGGGGCGCTTCCGCGAAGATCTCTACTACCGGGTGGGCGTGGTCGAGGTGAAGCTGCCGCCGCTCCGCGAGCGCCTCGAGGACCTGCCCGAGCTGTGCCGGCGCATCCTCGTCGCCGCGGCGGAGGACATGGACCGCGCCGCGCCCTCGCTGAGCGCGGCCGGGCTGGCGGCCCTCAGCTCGCAGCCCTGGCCCGGCAACGTGCGTCAGCTCCAGAACGCGCTCCGGACCGCGCTCGTCCTCTCCGACGGCGAGAGCCTCGCGCCCGAGCACTTCGCGGCCACGCCCCGCGCCCCACGTCGCCCGCCCGCGAGCCGGGCCGAGCACGAGCGCCGCGAGAAGGCGCGCATCCTCCGGAGCCTCGAGGCCACGGGCTGGAACGTCAGCGCCTCGGCCCGCGAGCTCTCGATGGGCCGCGCGACCCTCTATCGCAAGCTCGCGCGTCACGGCATCCCGACCGCCCGCGAGCGAGGCGCTTGAGATCCTGCTGCAGAAACGCGAAGCGCCGCGCGAGACGAGCCCGCGCGGCGCTTCGAGGGTTCTGAACGAGGCTCAGCGGATCATGACGCGGACGTCATCGATGCCCCAGGACTCGTCGGTCGGCCCCTGGTCGAGGGTCGAGCCAGCCTGCACGGTGAGGCTGTTCGTCGAGTGGCCGGGCTGTCCGGCGACGGGGTTCGGCCCGCGATCGAGCCAGCCGCCGCCGCAGATGCCCGCACCGGTGGACTGGGTGTAGGAGGTGCGGAAGATGTCGGCGCCGTCCACGCGGACATACGCCTGCTCCCCGTCCCAGCTGTCGATGCTCCAGTAGCTCAGCGTGACTCTCGCCTCGCTGTGCGGAACGCCCAGGAGACCGAAGGTCTTCTGCACGCTGCTGGTCGCACCGTTCGAGAAGGTGTTGTAGCCGCCGAGGATGCTGGCCGTGCCGCACGTGGTCGTGCGGTTGTCCGACCAGCCGCTGGCGGAGCCGCTGAAGTCCTCGAACGAGATCACCGTCCAGCCGCCGCCGGCGGTGGTCATGTCGCAGGTGACCGAGATCGGGGCGCTCCCACCCGCTCCGTCGGGGTCGATGATGTAGGTGCCGTCGGCCGCGCTCGGGTCGGCGGTGTGGATCTCGTCGCAGCTCCGGTAGCCCACGCAAGTCGCGGTGCCGCTCGCGTCGTCACACGACTCGCCCGAACCGCAGGTCAGCGGAGGCGCGCCGCAGTACGAGGTGCAACGGTAGCCGTTGATCGAGCCGTCGAAGCCGCAGTTGTCGCCCGCGCTCATCGAGAGGCTACAGCCCTCGCTGCAGCCGCTGGCCACGCAGGCGCTCCGGGCGTTGTTCCGCGCGGTGTTCCACGACGCCGCCGAGGTGCCGCAGCCGGAGCAGGTCCCCTCGTAGCCGTCGCCGGCCGCCGCGGTGGCGCAGGTGGCCTCGCAGGTGCCGTTCATGTCGTTGTCCTGGTAGCCGGTGGCGCAGCTGCAGGTGGGCGGCCCGCCCACGACGTTGGTGCACGCGTACATCGTCGCGTCGCCGCAGCCGCCGTTGGCGGTCGCGCACTCGTCGACGTCGTCGCAGCTCGCGCCGTCGCCGTTGAGCGTGTAGCCGGGATCGCAGGAGCAGCTGAAGCTGCCCGCGCTGTTCGTGCAGGTCTGGGCGCAGCCGCCGTTGCCGATGGCGCACTCGTTCACGTCGTCGCAGCCCGCGCCGTCAGCGCTGAGCGTGTAGCCGGGTCCACAGGAGCAGCTGAAGCTGCCCGCGGAGTTCGTGCAGGTCTGGGCGCAGCCGCCGTTGGCGGTGGCGCACTCGTTGACGTCATCGCAGCTCGCGCCGTCGGCGTTGAGCGTGTAGCCCGGGTCGCAGGAGCAGCTGAAGCTGCCGGGCGCGTCGGTGCAGGTCTGTGCGCAGCCGCCGTTGGCGGTGGCGCACTCGTCGACGTTGACGCAGCCGACCTCGCCGTCGCCCGTGTAGCCGCCCGGGCACGCGCCGCAGGTGCGGCTCCCCGGGGTGTTGGTGCAGCTCGTCAGCGCGTCGCAGCCGCCGTTGCTGGTGGCGCACTCGTCGATGTCCACGCAGCCCCCGGCGCCGTCGTCCAGGTAGCCCATCGGGCAGTCGCCGCAGGTGAAGCCGCCCTCGGCGTTGGTGCACACGACCAGGTCGCTGCACCCGCCGTTGTCCACCGCGCACTCGTCGATGTCGACGCAGGACGTGCCGTCGCCCAGCTCGTCCTCGTAGCCCATCGGGCAGAGCCCACACTCGCGCGCGCCCGGCGTGTTGGTGCAGAGCACCATCTCGTCGCAGCCGCCGTTGTCGGTCTCACACTCGTCGACGTCGTCGCAGGTCGCGCCGTCCTCGTTCAGCGTGTAGCCGTCGTCGCACGCGCAGCTGAAGCTGCCGTCGTCGTTCGTGCAGGTCTGATCGCAGCCGCCGTTGTCGGTCTCGCATTCGTCCGTGTCGACGCAGGTCCCGGCCCCGTCGTCTTCGTAGCCGAGCGGGCAGTCGCCGCACATGACCACGCCGTCCTCGACCGAGCAGGTCGTCGCCGGGTCACAGCCGCCGTTGTCCACCGCGCAGGGATCTCCCGTGGTCCCGTCGAGCCCGGTCGCCGCGTCGCCCGCGTCGGCGGGGTCCATGCCGGCGCCGTCGCACCCGCTCAATACCAACAGCGTGCCCAGTACGGCGACGCTCCAACCATTCCACTTCAACATGATCGATCTCTCCACAGGGAGCCTCGAGCGAGGCTCGCGATATGCACCGCTGGAACGGTGCGTGAGTGCTGCAACTGAGCCCCCCCCCCCGGCCGAAGGTCGTCCTGAAACCCCGTTCTCTCGAGTGATCGACGGGGACGCGCGCCTGTCCTCTGGCCGAGATGGCGTCCTGGCGAGAACGGCGGCGCGAGGAGGAGGTGAAGCCCCGGCGCGACAAGGGGCGGCGTGCGAGCTCCGGCCCGCGTCGCCAGCCTGGCCGACCGGGGAGACGTAGGGCTGGAGGCGGCGAGAGTGAGGTCGCGCCCGGCGCCTGTTGACGCGCCTCGCGGACCGGTCAAGGGTCCGCGCATGACGACCTGGCTCGACGAAGTGGTGAGCGGGACCGAGCGCCGACTCTCGGCGTTCTTCGGAGAAGAGCGGGCGCGCCTCGAGGGCTTGGCCGTCGAGTCGTCCGAGCTCGTCGAGGCCCTCGAGAGCCTGACGATGCGCGGCGGCAAGCGCCTGCGCCCGGCCGTGCTGTTCGCGGCCTTCAAGGCCGTCGAGCCCGCGGGCCGCTTCGAGCAGGTCGCCGACGCCTGCGCGGCCCTCGAGCTGTTGCAGACCTACCTGCTCGTGCACGACGACTGGATGGACGGGGACGACGAGCGGCGCGGCGGCCCGTCCGTGCACGCCAGCCTCGGCGCGCGCCACGGCGACGCCCACCTCGGCGCCTCGCTCGCCATCCTCGCCGGGGACCTCGCGAGCGCGCAGTCCTGGCGCCTCCTGATGAGCGCGACCGACGACCCCGATCGCCGCGCGGCGCTGACCGCGGTCGCCCTGCGCATGCACGAGGAGGTCATCGTCGGCCAGCAGCTCGACGTGCTCGCGGTCGAAGACGTCACGCGCATGCAGCAGCTCAAGACGGGCAGCTACACCCTGCGCGGCCCGCTCGCGCTCGGCGCGGTGCTCGGCGACGCGAACGAAGCCCAGCGCGCCGCCCTCGACGCCTTCGGCGTGCCGCTCGGCGAGGCCTTCCAGATCCGCGACGACATCCTCGGCACCTTCGGCGACCCGGGCGCCACCGGGAAGCCGGCGGGCAACGATCTGCGCGCGGGCAAGCGCACCTCGCTCGTGCGCGCGGCCGAGCAGTCCGGCGACGACGCGGCGCTGAAGGCCATCCGCAAGGTGCACGGCCAGGCCGACGCCAAGGACGCCGACGTCGCCGCGGCCATCGCCGCCCTCGAGTCCTGCGGCGCCAAAGCCAGCGTCCTGGCCCGCCTCGAGAGCTTGCTCGTCGATGCCCGCGCCGCGATCGCCGGGGCCGACTTCAGCGACGAGGGCCGCGCGATGCTCGACGCCCTCGCCGAGAAGCTCGCCGTCCGCGCGACGTGAGCGTTCTCGTGGAGGATTTTCGCGCGGCGTCCGTATCCTGAGCCGTGCACGCAGTTCGCGCCCTCTTCCTCCGCCTCTACCGCAAGCCCAAGCTGCGCCTCGCCCCCCAGGGCGGCGCCTGGCTCGCCAACACCCTCCACACCGGCTACCGGGACGCGCTCGACACGCAGCGCCTCCCCGCGCTCCGCGTCGCGACCAGCTCCAACGATTGACCGACAGCCTCTGAGCTCAGAACGCGCCGGAGACCTGCAGACCGCCGGGCCCCAACCCGAGGCGCAGGCTCCGCGTCTCGCCATCGAAGACGAGCACCGAGCTCGGGTCGAGGAAGGCGAGCGCGAAGAGCACCGCGCCCCCGATCTGCACCACGCTGGCGCTCAGCGCGCCCAGCGCCCAGTTGTCGGCGTTCGTCACGCCTCTCGTCCCGGACCGGCAGGCGGCGACGACGAGACCGCCCACGAGCCCACCGACCACCGGGACCAGCATCAGCCCTCCGGCTACCGCCTGGCAGTCACCGACGGTCGAGAAGGTGGTCATCGAGATGACCCCGAGCAGGGCCGAGGTCCCATAGCCCGCGAGGAGGAGCGACACGCCCGGGACGAGCCAGTCGCTGTTCGCCTGCTTCGTGCGGCGCGGGTTCAGCTCCCCCCACGGGATCCGCGTCGTGAGCGTCGGCCACCCCTCACCCACGTCGCCAGTCGCGGCTTGCGTGGCCACCGTCGCCCCGTCCTCGCCGAAGACACCCTCGTAGCTCGCTCCGTCACGCACACCCACCGCGGCGGCGTCGGCGGCCGGCGCCGGCGGCTCGTCGCTCGAGGGCGAAGCGTCGGCTCCCTCCGGCACGGCATCCACAGCCACGCACTCGTCGCCCTCGCCCACGCCAGGCCGCGAGGCCGAGCACGGCTACCAGCGCGACGAGAGAGCGCGGTTGCACGGCGGTGACCCTACCGCGATGCGCACGCAACGTCGACGGCCGTGCGGCGGCCGCGGGGTGGGCTATCCTCCGCGCGCCGTGAGCGAGAAGAAGGTCGCGATCCTGGGTGGAGGGCCCGCCGGCAGCGCGCTGGCGCTGAACCTCGTGCGGCTCGGCGTCGATCCGGGCGACCTCGTGATCCTCGACAAGGCGCGCTTCCCGCGGCCGAAGCTCTGCGGCGGCGCGCTGACGTGGCGCGGCACCGAGGCGCTGCGCGCGCTGATCGGGGAGCCCGAGGGCGGGGCCAAGACGGTGGGGCTCTCGTTCCGCTCGGCGCTGGGCGACATGGACGTGTTCGAGCGCGGCGGTCAGTGGCTCTACGACCGCGGCCTGCTCGACCATCGCCTCTTGCTCGCCGCGCAGGAGGCGGGGGTCGAGGTGCGCGAGGGCTGCGGCGTGACGGAGCTGACCCCGGCGAGCGAGGGCTGGCGGGTGGTCACCGAGAGCGGGGCCGAGACCTTCCCGTGGGTGGCGGGCGCGGATGGAGCGTGCGGGATCAGCCGCCGCGCGAGCGAGCTGCCCGGCGGGATCACCGGGCGGCTGGTCGAGGCGGTCTTCGAGCCGATCGGCGAGACGCCCGATCCGTCGCTCCTGCACTTCGACTTCGACCCGCTCCTCGACGGCATCCCCGGCTACGCGTGGATCTTCCCCTACCCGAAGCCCGACGGCGCCGACGGCTACTGGAAGCTCGGCATCATGGACGGCCGGGGGCGCGTCCCGGGCAAGGCGCTGCGCGCGTGGACGATGCGCTTCGCCGAGCGCCATGGGTTCCGGCTGGTCGACGACAAGCTCGCCGGGTGGCCCGAGCGCTACTACGACGCGGGCACCCGCGGACATCGGCCGGGGCTGGTGCTCGTTGGCGAGGCCTTCGGGATCGACGCGCTCCTCGGCGAGGGGATCGCGCCCGCGCTCTACCACGCGCGCTATGTCGCGGAGCGGCTCAAGGGCGCGCTCGACGCGGGGACCGATCGCATCCGGGGCTTCGAGCGCGGCTTCCTCGCCACGCTCGAGGGCCGCAACCTCTGGTTCCAGGCGCGCCTCGCGGACCGCATCTACGGCGACAAGGGGCTGCGCTGGATGAAGACGCTCTTCGGGCTGCCCCGGCTGACGCAGCTCGCCAAGGCGGGTGGGGACGCGTACGGACGCCTGAGCCGCCGCATCCCGTCGTTGATCGGCAGCTACCTCCTCCACGTGGCGACGCACGGCCTGCCCGACAACGCGCCGCCGCCGCAGGCGAGGGCCCTCGTCCGCGACTCGTCCGCCGGACCGACCGCGCCATGATCTACCGCGCCCTACGGCCGCTCCTGTTCCTCCTCCCGCCCGAGACCGCGCACCACGTGGGCTTCGGCGCGCTCCGGCTCGCCATGGCGGTCCCGGGCGTCGGCGCGTTGACCGAGGCGCTGCTCGCGCCCTCGGATCCCGCGCTCGAGGTGGAGGCGTTCGGGGTGCGCTTCCCGACCCCGGTCGGGCTCGCGGCCGGCTTCGACAAGGACGCGATCGGCTTCGCCGCGCTCGGGCGCCTGGGCTTCGGGCACGTGGAGGTCGGCACGCTCACCGCGCACGCGCAGGCCGGAAACGACAAGCCGCGCATGTTCCGGTTGCCCGCCGACCGCGCGCTCATCAACCGGATGGGCTTCAACAACCGGGGCTCCGCGGACGCGGTGCGACGCCTCGCTGCGCCGCGATCGATCCCGCTCGGCGTGAACATCGGCAAGAGCAAGATCACCCCCGAGGCCGAGGCGGCCGACGACTACCGAACGAGCGCGCTCCGGGTCGCGCCCCACGCGGACTACCTGGTCGTCAACGTCAGCTCGCCCAACACGCCGGGGCTCCGCGATCTCCAGTCGGTCGAGAAGCTGCGGCCCATCCTCGCCGCGGTCCGGGAGGCCTCGGAGGAGGCGTGCGACGTGGCGCCGCCCCTGCTGGTGAAGATCGCGCCCGACCTGAGCGACGAGGACGTCGACGCGGTCGGCGCGCTGGCGCTCGAGCTGGGGCTGGCCGGCGTGATCGCCACCAACACGACCATCTCGCGCGAGGGCCTGCGCACCCCGAAAGCGGAGTCGTTCGGGCCGGGTGGGCTCAGCGGCGCCCCCCTGAAGGCGCGCTCGCTCGCGGTGCTCGCCCGGCTCCGGCGCGTGGTCGGCGAGGAGTGCGCGCTGGTCGCGGCGGGCGGGATCGAGGACGCGGACGACGCGTGGGCGCGCATCACGCACGGCGCGTCGCTCGTGCAGATCTACACGGGCTTCATCTACGGGGGCCCGCTGTCGCCCCGCCACATCGCGCTGGGGCTCGCTCGGCGAGCGAAGGCGGAGGGGTTCGCCCGGGTGGCGGACGCGGTCGGGACCGCGCTCTGACGTCGACCCTCAGAACAGGATCATCGTCGCCGCCTCTAGGTCGCCCAGGCTCGTCTCCTCGGGCGGGAAGCAGCCGCCCCACTCGACGCCCACGGCCACGGTCGTGCCCTCGTGCTCGAAGGAGACGTGGAAGGGAGGCGCGACGGGCCAGTTCCGGGCGAGGCACGGCAGGCTGATGTTGCAGCGGATGCCCATCTGCGCGAGCTCGTACTTCACGCGGCCGGCCCAGATGTTGGCGAGCTCGAGCGCGAAGTCGTCGATGAGCTCGTCTTCGACGTAGCCGAGGCTCTTCTCGAGCTCGCGCGCGACCACCGCGCGGCAGGTGACGATCGTCAGATCGATGTCGAACGAGTCCCCCTCCGCGCCGATGCGCACGACGAAGCAGCCCTCGGGGCGCTCCGCACGCCACGCGTTCTCGATGCGGCGGACGTCCGGGCCGACGACGGTGTCGGCGGCGCGGCTGATGGCGATGAGGAGGACGTTTTGGGGCGGGAGGTCCGAGATGCGCACGCGGCTGGACAACGGCCTCCGCCGCGGCGGTTTGAGACGCGGAGGCCCCCGAGCATGCAGACGGATTCAGAATGGCCGCTCGGGCTCCGCCCCTCAGATCCAGCGGCGGCGACGGAAGAAGAAGAACATCGTCGCCGCGACGAGCAGCATCACCCCGATGGCCAGCTCGAAGCCGAACTGGAAGTGCAGGTAGGGCATGTACTCGAAGTTCATCCCGTAGAGCCCGGTGATGAAGGTCAGCGGCAGCATCACGGTGGAGAACACGGTGAGCACCCGCATCACCTCGTTGAGCCGATGGGACTGCACGCTCAGGTACGCGTCCATCGAGCTGACCATGAGCGAGTTGTAGGCGTCGTTCAGATCCATCACCCGGACCATGTGGTCGTGCACGTCGCTGAAGAACGGGCGCACCGCGTCGGGGATGAGCGCGAACTCCCCGTGGGCCAGGCGCGACAGCAGGTTCTTCTGGTGCATCCCGACCCGGCGCAGGCGCTGCAGCGAGTGCTTCATGCGGAAGATGCGCTCGAGCAGCGCGGGCCCACCCTGGTTGAGGATGGCCGCCTCGATGCCGTCGACCTCCGCGTCGAGCTTCTCCATCAGCGGGAGATACTCGTCTACGAGGCAGTCGATGATGCGGTGGGCCAACACGGCCGGGCCGCGGGCCAGGAAGCTCGGGTCTTGCGTCACGCGGTCCCGCGCCTCCGCCACCGCGGCGAAGGGCACGCGGTAGTGCGTGATGAGGTAGCGCGCGCCCAGGAACAGATCGAGGTCGGCGGTGTGCACCTCTCCGTCTCCCGGGTCGTCATCGCTGAGGCCGTGCACGATCAAGTACAGGTGGTCGCCGAAGCTCTCGATCTTCGGCGTCGTCGCGTCGGCGAAGGCGTCCTCGACGAGCAGCGGGTGGAACTCGAAGGTGTCCTCGAGGATGCGCTTGGTCTCGCCGTCCTGGCTGTCGAGGTCGACCCACACGATGACCGCGGGGTCCGCGAGCAGCGCCGGCAACTCGCCCACCGTCGCCTCGAGCCGCAGGTGCTCGCCCCTCTCGGTTCGCACCGCGTGGATACGCGTCGTCACGAGGGCAGCGTACGAAGGCGGCGATGAAGCGGGCCAGTTTGCGGCCAGCCGAGCGGGCTCACTGCAGGCTGACGGGGACCAGCCGTGGGCTCTCCGCGAGCGCGGCGGGGGTGACCACGATGGCGTCCGGCCGGGGCAGACGCCCGAGCCGACGGCGGGCCAGCCTCCGCGCGCGGCGCCCGAGCCGAAGCTCGCGCCAGCGCTGCGGGACCGAGAGCGCCTCGCCGAGCGCGCGCTCGTAGATCATCCAGACGAGCTCGGAGCAATAGAGGCGGGCGTCGCCCCACTCGAAGCGGGCGTCGTAGGGGCGCCCGAGGAGCCGCTCGCCTTCGCGGCGCAGCGCCTCGATCTCGTCCGCGGTGAGCGCGCGCGGGAGCCGACGCGCGGTGATCCGCTGCCCGACCCCGCGCCGCCGCCACGCGTCGAGGCGAGTCCAACGCACGGGGCTCACCGCCTCGAGCACCCAGAGCTCGCCGTCGCGGGGCAGCACCACGCCGACGTGGGTCCACGGGGAGCGCGTGACCTGGCGGATCACCCGGCTCTGGCGAGAGCGCGAGGTCTGGAACACCAGGTCACCCGGGCGGAGCTGTGCGTGACCGCGCGAGGGGAGGGCCACCGAGGTGAGGAGCAGCCCGAGGAGCAGTACGAGGCGCATCGAAGCAGCGTGGCGCGCGCCCTCGACCCGAGCGTTGCGGAGATGAGGAGATCTCGAGGCAGACCGAAGCGGGGCCTCACGCGTCTCTCCCGCTCACGGCGTGGTACATCTCGCGCCGGGGAGGGATCGAATGAGACGACTCATGGCGGCGATCGCCGGGCTCGGGGTGCTGCTGGGGGCGGGGCCAGCGAGCGCGTTCTGCGGCTTCTATGTGAGCGGCGCGGGCACCGACCTCTACAACAACGCCACGATGGTGGTGATGATGCGCGACGGCACCCGCACGGTGCTCTCGATGCAGAACAACTACGACGGTCCACCCGAGGACTTCGCGATGGTCGTCCCGGTCCCGGTCGTGCTGGGCGAGGAGGACGTCAAGACGCTGCCCGACGCCATCTTCGCGCGGGTCGACCAGCTCGCCGCCCCGCGCCTGGTGGAGTACTGGGAGCAGGACCCGTGCGCGCCCGAGGTCTACCCGGGGCAGATGGTCATGGCGGCGGGCGCGATGCCGGACATGGCCGAGGCCGAGGAGACGGGCGGGGATCTCGGGGTGACGGTCGAGGCGGAGTTCGTGGTCGGCGAGTACGACATCGCGATCCTGAGCGCCAACGACTCCTCCGGGCTCGATACGTGGCTGCGC
Source organism: Sandaracinaceae bacterium (assembly GCA_040218145.1). GTDB lineage: Bacteria > Myxococcota_A > Polyangia > Polyangiales > Sandaracinaceae > JAVJQK01. The sequence continues at coordinate 71,941 of JAVJQK010000071.1, forward strand.
CGAGAGGGCTACCGCATCCCGGAGGGCGCCGAGCCGGTCCTCCGGCCGTACGTGGCCCAGGGCACCAAGTTCTTCGTCGCGCGCGTCGACGTCGAGCGGGTGACGCGGGTGGACGGTCGCGCGGTGCTCTCGCCGCTCCGCTTCCACTACGACAGCGAGACGTTCTCGCTCCCGGTGCGCCTCGGGCTGCTCAACAGCCGGGGACAGCAGGACCTCATCGTGCACGTGCTCGCGCGCGGACAGCGCTACGAGGTGGCCAACTACGACAACGTGATGATCCCCACCAACCTGGTGGTCAGCCACGGCGTGCGCGGGGAGTTCGGGCCCTTCTACGCGTCGCTCCTGGATCGCACGCTCGAGCGGCACCGCGGCGCGGTGGTCACCGAGTACGCATGGGACGCCTCGAGCTGCGATCCGTGCCCGACGCCCGGGCTCACGCCGGACGAGATCACCACCCTCGGCGCCGACGTCGTGGCGGCCGACCCGTACGGGTTCACCCTCACGCGCCTGCACTACCGCTACGGGCGCGACGACCTCGGCGAAGATCTCGTGTTCCGCGCCGCGCCGCCCATCGTCGGCGGCCGCGGCATGCCGGACGCGGAGGGCCAGCTCACCGAGCAGGGCGCCCAGCCCAGCGGGAGCAACGCGTTCCAGGGGCGCTACGTGATGCTCAACTCCTGGCAGGGCGAGGTCGCGTGCGACGATCCGCGACCCGGTCGCTGGGGCGGGCCGCCGAGCGGAGGGGAGCCGCCGCCGATCGCGGCCACCAACACCGCGTTCGTGGATCGCTCCGGCTCACTCGGCTCGTACCTCACGCAGGATCTGCCGGAGCTCGGCGTGGAGGCGGGGGCGAGCGACTCCGACGACGGCTCGGGGCCGCGGACGAGCGCCGGGCCCGACGCGCCCCGCGGGGGCGGCTGCGCGAGCTGCAGCGTCGGCGCGGGCTCGCTCTCGTTCGGGGGCGGGGCGCTGGTGGCGCTGCTCGGGCTGGCGCTGCTCTGGCGTCGCCGCTCGCGCTGAAGCGGCACGGCTGAAGAGACGCGCTCAGCGAGCGCGACGGTACTCGACCATCCGGAAGGCGTGGGCGTGGCGCTCGTCCGCCTCGTGCCGCGCCTCGTCGGTCGGCTCCCACGCGGCCCAGTCGACCGGGGGGAAGAACGTGTCGCCCTCGATCACCGCCTCGACGTGGGTGACGTAGAGGACGTCGGCGCGCGCGAGCGCCTCGGCGTAGAGAGACGCGCCGCCGATGACGACCTTCTCGTCGCCCTCGGTGGAGAGCGCCTCCTCGAAGGACGAGACGACGGTCGCGCCCTCCGCCTCGTAGCCCGGCTGACGGGTCACGACGACGTTGTGGCGCTTCTTCAGCGGGCGCCGCGGCAGCGACTCCCACGTCTTCCGGCCCATGATGACCGTCTTGCCGAGCGTGCAGCGGCGGAAGTGCTTCATCTCGTCCGGGAGCCGCCAGGGCAGGTCGCCGTCCCGCCCGATGACGCCGTTGTCGGAGACGGCGACGACGAGGCCGAGCGTCATACCGCCCTCACACCGCCACCGGCGCCTTGATGCGCGGGTGCGGGTCGTAGCCCTCGAGCGTGAAGTGCTCGAGCTCGAAGGCGAAGAGATCGCGCACGCTCGGGTCCAGGCGCATCTTCGGGAGCGGGCGCGGCGCGCGCGAGAGCTGCAGCTCCACCTGCTCGAGGTGGTTGAGGTAGATGTGCGCGTCGCCGAAGGTGTGCACGAAGTCGCCCGGCTCGAGCCCCGTCACCTGCGCGATCATCAGGGTCAGGAGCGCGTAGCTCGCGATGTTGAACGGCACGCCCAGGAAGAGGTCGGCGCTGCGCTGGTAGAGCTGGCAAGATAGTTTGCCGTCGGCCACGTAGAACTGGAAGAGGCAGTGGCAGGGCGCGAGGGCCATCCGGTCGAGGTCCGCGACGTTCCAGGCGCTGACCAGGATGCGCCGCGAGTCCGGGGTCTCGCGGAGCTGCGAGAGGACGCGCGCGATCTGATCGATGTGCTGTCCGTCGGGGGTGGGCCAGGAGCGCCACTGCACGCCGTACACCGGCCCGAGGTCGCCGTCGGCGTCGGCCCACTCGTCCCAGATCGAGACCTTCCGCTCCTGGAGCCACCGCACGTTGGAGTCTCCGCGGAGGAACCAGAGCAGCTCGTGGATGATGGACTTGAGGTGGACCTTCTTGGTCGTCACCAGCGGGAAGCCCGCCTCGAGGTCGAAGCGGAGCTGGCGCCCGAACACGCTCAGCGTGCCGGTGCCCGTCCGGTCCGCTTTTCGGGTGCCGTTCTCGCGAACGTCGCGGAGGAGGTCGAGGTAGGCGTCCATCAGGCGCGGAGTCTGCGTCGCCGTCACTTCACCATCAAGGCTCACTCTGCCATCAAGGCCGCGATCCTCTCGTCCAGCTCTCGCAACCGGAAGGGCTTGGTGAGGTGATGCCCCCCTTGCTCGTCGAGGAACGCGCGCGCCTTCGGGGTGAACGTGCCGCCGGTCATGAAGAGCATGCGCTTCGCGAGCTGCGGCTGGTGCGCGCTGACCCAGCGGTGCACGTCCATGCCCGTGCCGTCGAGCATCATCATGTCGCAGAGGATGACGTCGAAGGACGGATCCGCCTCGATCCGCGCCACCGCGCTCTCGAGCCCGTCCGCCGTCACGACCGTGTACCGCTCCGCGATCAACCGGCCGAGGACCTCGACGATCATCGGCTCGTCGTCCACGAGCAGCAGCCGTCGCCGGGTGGTCGGCGCCACCGGGGAGGGCTCGTCTGCGGACGGTGTCGGCGACGGCACGGTGCGGACCGCCCGGGGCAGGCTGACCGTGAACCGCGAGCCGCTGCCGAGCTGCGAGTCGACGGCGATCCGTCCGCCGTGCGCGGTGACGACGCTGTGGCAGATGGACAGCCCCAGCCCGGCGCCCGCGCCGTGCGCGCGCGTGCTGAAGAAGGGGTCGAAGAGCCGGTCCAGGTGCTCCGGGGGCACGCCCTCGCCCGAGTCGGCCACCTCCACGCGCACCTCGTCCGCCTCCATCCACGTGCGCACCGAGATGACGTGCTCGTCGGGGTGTCCCTCGTCGATGGCGCGGGCCGCGTTCAGGAGGAGGTTCAGGAACACCTGACTGAGCCGGCCTTCATGCCCGATGACGGGGGAGATGTCGCCCAGGTCGGTCTGGAGCTGCGCGCGGTACTTGATCTCGTGGTGCGCCATCTTGATCGCGATGCGGACCGATTCGTTCACGTCGACGTGGCTCTTCTGCTCCTCGTTGACGCGTGAGAAGGTCATCAGATCTCGCACGATGCGTTGCACTCTCTCCGCGCCCTCGAGGGCGTCGGCGCCGTGGCGGCGGATCAGCTCGAGGTCGTCCGGGGCGCTCAGCTCGACGCGGTCGAGCAGCGCATCGATGTCGGGGGAGGAGAGATGGTCTCCGAGCGCTTCGCGGAGGCGCTGGAGCTTGTCCGAGAGACGCGCTGCGTGTCGCTCGTAGGCCTGGAGGTTGAGGAGCACGTAGGCGAGCGGGTTGTTGATCTCGTGCGCCATGCCTGCGGCCAGGGTGCCCACGCTCGCGAGCCGCCCGGCCTGCGCGAGCTGCGCCTCCAGTTGCCGACGGCGTTGACGCTCTCCGAGGGCCGCGACCAGATCCGCCGACGCCTCCAGCAGGGGGCCGAGGTCGGCGAGCTGCTCGTGGTCGTAGGGGTTGCGGGCGTCCGCGAGACCGACCACGCCCACCAGGCGCTCCCCGACCGCGAGCGGTAGCACCGCCGCGCGCTGCCGCGCGACGCGTCCCCAGGGGCCACCGAGGACGCCCGGGTCCTCCGCCATCGCGGGCTCGCCGCTGCTCAGTACCCGCTGGCTCAGCGCGTCGACTGGGACCGGCTCCAGGGTCTTGCCCTTCGACGCGCCGCCGTCGATGCGAGCGTGCAGCGCCAGCTCCGCCGAGCCGTCGTCGAGGGGGCGCGCGACGAAGCCGAAGCGGCTCCCGGTCAGCTCGAGCAAGGACGCCAGCGGCGCGTGAAAGATGGCGACCACCGCGCCCGCGTCGTCCCGGGAGTGGACCATGCGCACCGTGTCGAGGAGCTGCGCGTGGGCTCGCGCGCGCACCTCGGCGCGCTTGCGGTCGGTGATGTCGACGAAGGTGACCACCGCCCCCTGCGCGCCCTGGCCCGACTCCGGGAAGGGCAGCGCGGTGAAGATGGCCCAGCGCAGATCTCCCTCTGGCTGACGGACGCCCAGCGTCAGCGGTGGCTGCGCCTGGCCCGTCGTGAGGCAGCGCGCCACGGGATAGTCCTCGACCGGGCAGGGGCGCCCGTCTTCGTGGAAGGTCTCACCCTCGAAGTCCGTGATGAAGCGCGCGCTGAGCCGATCCCAGGCGAGCCCGAGGAAGTCTTGCGCCTGGCGGTTGGCCCTCAGGATCCCGCCGTCGGCGGCCACCTGCACGATGCCGCCGGGCACCACCTCGAGGATTCGGGCCAGGAGCCGCGCTTCGGTGCTGTCCGGGTTCACGCGGGGGAGCCCCCCCTCGGGGGTCGTCAGCGGCTTCCGGTCCGTCAGCTTCGTCACTACCCCTATCTTACCCCACCGCCGCCCCTTCGTCGCTCGGTTCGGAGGGCTCGTCGCCCCCGATCCGGTCGAGCCGCGCGACCACCGCGGCGGCCGTCGAATCCGACCACACGTTCACGCTGGTGCGCGCCATGTCCAGCACCCGGTCCACGGCGAGGATGAGCCCGACCGCGGTGGCCGGCAGCCCGACCGCGTCCAGCACCACCACCATCATCACCGTCCCCGCGTGCGGGATCCCGGCCGCGCCCACGCTGGCCAGCAGCGCGGTGAAGGCGACCACCACCTGCTGCGCGAGGGTCAGGTCCGCGCCGAAGGCCTGGGCGATGAAGAGCACCGCGACCGCCTCGTAGAGCGCCGTCCCGTCCATGTTCACCGTCGCGCCGAGCGGCAGCACGAACGAGCTGACGCGGTTGGAGACCCCGGCGCGCTCCTCGATCGAGGTGATGGTCAGGGGGAGCGTCGCGTTGCTGCTCGCGGTGCTGAAGGCGGTCAGCAGGGCTGGCCACATCGCGCGCGCGAACTCGAAGGGCGAGCGTCGGGCGAGGACGAACAGGAGCAGCGGGAGCGTGATCAGCGCGTGGAACGCCAGCGCGAGCAGCACGGTGAGCATGTACTTGCCCAGCGCGACGAACGCGCCGAGGCCCGCGCCGGCGGCCGCGTAGAGCATGAAGCCGAAGACCCCGAACGGCGCGAGCCGGATGACGAACATCGTCATCTTCATCATCACCGCGAAGACGTCCTCGAAGAACATCTTCAGGCGCCCGCCCGACTCGCCCCCCGTGAAGGTGATGAAGAGGCCGAACAACAGCGAGAAGAAGATGATCGGCAGCATGTCCCCCTCCGCGGTGGCCGCGAAGGGGTTGGTCGGGATCATCTCGGTCAGCTGCGTCCACAGGATTTGCCCCAGCGAGCGGTCGCCGGCGACGACGTCGGGCATCGTGTGTCCCGCGCTCTCGGCCTCGAGCGCCTCGAGCGCCACCCCGTCGCCCGGCCGGATCAGGTTGGTCATCACGATGCCGACGGTGATCGCGAGCAGGCTGGTCAGCGCGTAGTACGCGAACGTGCGCCCGCCGAGTCGGCCGAGGGCCCGCGGATCGCCGAGGCCCGTGACCCCGGTGATCAGGCTCGAGACGATGAGCGGCACGACGATCATCTGGAGCAGCCGGAGGAACACCCGGCCGAGCTCCTCGCCCACGCGCGCGACCTCTCGCACCAGCGCGACGTCGATCGTGCCCTGCTCGGCCAGGAGGTTGAGCGGGAGCCCCACCGCGGCGCCGAGCGCCATGCCGATCAGGATCCAGTGATGGAGCTGCAGCTTGCGCACGCGCTCTCGTATCAGGCGGCGCGACGGCGTGTCGAGCACTCCTCGCGGACGCGGCGCCACCAGCGAGCGAGGTCGGCGGCCTCCGGGAGGCTCGGGCAGGAGAGCTCCAGGGTGAGGCCGCCGGGCGTGAGCGCGTACTCCGTGACCGTCGCGTCGAGCGCCCGGGCGAGCTCGTCCGTCCACGCGCGCGCCTCCGCGTCGGCGCGGCGCGCGGAGGGGCGCCACCGTCGCGTCGCCGCGCGCAGGGCGCGACCGATCCAGCCGCTCGGCGCGGGGCCGTCTCGGTCGACGAGCGACAGCCGCAGCGCGCCTTCGTGCGGCTCGAGGCGCAGCCTGCGGTGCGCGCCCATCGTCAACTCCGCCCCGTCCCGGTCGAGCGACGGAATCTGGGAGGCGTCGCGATAGCCGGTCGCGCCTCGCTCGACGACGGCGGCGAGGGTGGCGCGGACGCGCTGCCGCAGCCTCCGCGTGTCGGCGTCGACGGGCTCGAGGGGGAGGGTGCGGCGCTGCACCGCGTGCCCCTCCCGGTCGCACCGCAGGAGCTGCAGCGCGCCGGGCTGATCGGCGAAGGCGTACAGGTGCTTGGCCCGATGGCGGAAGGTGAGCGAAGGCCCCAGGGCGGGGAGCGCGAAGGGGGGCTGCGCCTCCAGCCGGGCGCGCAGGGTCTGGTCGGGCGCCGCCGCGAGCACCGCCCAGCGATCCTCCACCCAGACCGGGGCGGCGCTGCGCAGCGGGGGCGTGCCCGTGGGGAAGAAGGGATGCGGCCTCTCGAACACCCGCGCTCCCGCCCCGAGGATGGCGAGCCGGGTCTCCTCGCCCGCGTCGATCGTGACCGCGACGCGCCCACCGCCCGCCGACGTCCGCACGTCACGCACCGCGCCCGGCAGCGGATGGCGCACCGTCGTCCAGCGCTCTCCGCGGCCGCAGCTCGTGCCCCAGGCCTCGTCGCCGGCGAAGGCCCAGACGAGGAGCCGCTCGTCGCGGAGGACGGCCGCCGCGAGGCGCGCCCCGGCTCGCCGCTCGGACAGGAGCCGCCTCGAGGGCCCCGCCGCCTCGGGCCCGTCGTCGCTCGCGCGGAGGTCGACCGCGGCGATCCCCTCTGCGTCGGCCGCGAAGAGGGTGGCCTGACCGCCGTCCCCGGCGAGCGCGACCTGCGCGGCGCCCTCGAGCACCAGCCGGGGCGTGGTGGCCGCGCCGTCCTCCCAGTCGAGCGCGCACATCCACGCGCCGTCCTCCTCGCACCACGCGACCCAGAGGCCCTCGCGCGAGGCGTGGAGCGCGGGCACGGCGGCGAGCGCGGTCCCCACCACGCCGACGTGTCGGCAGAAGACGGGCGCCCCGCGCCGCCAGCTCTCGAAGCGCGCCACCACCGGGCCCAGCGGATCGGAGACGCCGACGGTGAGGCCCCGCGCGTCGAGGATCACCGCGGGCGGGGTCACTCCGACTGCGGACCGGCCTGGATCAGACGGATGAGCGCGGTGGTCGAGGCGTCATGGCCGCGCGGCTCCTCCTTGCCCGAGAGCTCGGGGAGGACCTTCTTGGCCAGCGCCTTGCCGAGCTCGACCCCCCACTGATCGAAGCTGTTGAGCCCCCAGATGATCCCCTGCACGAACACGCGGTGCTCGTAGTACGCGAGCAACGAGCCCAGCGTCTTCGGGTCGAGGCGGTCGAAGAGGATGGTGCTGCTCGGGCGGTTGCCTTCGAAGACCTTGTGGGGAAGCAGCTGCTCGACCTGGGCCGCGCTCAGGCCGCTCTCCTCGAGCTCCGCGCGCGCCTCGGCCTCGGTCCGCCCGATCATCAAGGCCTCCGACTGCGCGACGAGGTTCGCGAGCAGCTTCGTGTGATGGTCGCCCATCGCGTAGTGGCTCTCGAGGGGCGCTAGGAAGTCCGCGGGCACCAGCCGGGTCCCCTGGTGCAGCAGCTGGAAGAAGCTGTGCTGCGCGTTGGTGCCCGGCTCGCCCCAGACGATGGGGCCGGTCACGTAGCCGTCGACCACGTCGCCGTCACGGCGCGTCCGCTTGCCGTTGCTCTCCATGTCGGCCTGCTGGAGCCACGCGGGCAGCCGATGCAGCGACTGATCGTAGGGCAACACGGCGTGCGAAGACGCGCCGAAGAAGCTCGTGTACCAGACGCCGAGCATCGCGCCGATCACGGGGAGGTTCTCCTCCAGCTCGGCCGTGCGGAAGTGCTCGTCCATCCGGTGCGCGCCGAGCAGCAGCTCCTCGAAGCCGTCCATGCCGATCAGGCACGCGATGGGGAGCCCGATCGCGCTCCAGAGCGAGTAGCGCCCGCCGACCCAGTCCCAGAACTCGAAGACGTTGGCCGGGTCGATGCCGAAGGCCTTCACCGCCTCGTGGTTCGTGCTCACCGCGACGAAGTGCTTGGCGACGGCGGCGTCGCTCTCGAGCCCCTCCACGAGCCACGCGCGCGCGCTCCGGGCGTTGGTGAGGGTCTCCTGCGTCGTGAAGGTCTTCGACGCGACGATGAAGAGGGTCGTGGCCGGGTTCAGGTGCTTCAGCGTGCGGCCGAGGTGCGCGCCGTCGACGTTGGAGACGAAGTGCGGCGTGAGGCCCGCCTTCCAGTACGGCTCGAGCGCCTCACAGACCATGAGCGGGCCGAGGTCGCTCCCGCCGATGCCCAGGTTCACCACGTCCGTGATGGCCTCGCCCGTGAACCCGGTGTGCTCGCCCGCGCGGAGCCGCTCGGTGAAGCCGCGCATCCTGGCCAGCACCGCGCTCACCTGCGGCATCACGTTCTTGCCGTCGACGCGGATCGGGCGGTTGGCGCGGTTGCGGAGCGCGACGTGCAGGACCGCGCGCGCCTCGGTCACGTTGATCTTCTCGCCCGAGAACATGCGCTCGATCCACGCGGGAAGCTCACGCTGGCGCGCGAGGGCGAAGAGCGCCTCCATCGTCTCGCCCGTGACGCGATGCTTGGAGAAGTCGAAGCAGAGATCGTCCAGGCGAAACCGCATGCGCTCGGCGCGCTCCGGGTCGTCGGCGAAGAGCGTCCGCAGGTGCACGTCGCGCATGGAGGCGGCGTGCGCGGTGAGCGCGCGCCAGGCTTCTTCTTCGGTCGGCGAGGTCGACATGGTCTCTCCTTCGGAGTGGCGATCCGACGTCAGACGGGGCGGATCAGCTCGGGGCCCTCGTTTCGCACATTGTTCACCGCCTGGGAAACCTCGAACGACGTCAGCTCCCGCGCGCGGTGCCACGCGAGGATCTCGGCCACGTCGTCCGGGTCGGTGCGCGCGCGATCCAGCCACGCGGCGTAGGTGTCGGGCTGCAGGATCGCCGGCATCCGATCGTGGATCTCCGCGGCGACCCCCTCGGCCTCGCGGGTGAGGATGGTGAAGCTGCTGACCTTCTCCCCGTCCGGGTCGTCCCAGATCGCCCAGAGGCCGGCCATCGCGAACGGCTTCATCGCCTCGCCGCTCCCCTCGAGGTGGAAGTGGTGCGGGATCTTCTGCTTGCCCTCACGCCGCCACTCGTAGAACCCGTCCGCGATCACCAGGCAGCGTCGCTTGCGGAAGGCATCGCGAAACGCGGGCTTCTCCGCCGCGCTCTCGCTCCGGGCGTTGAGGAGCCGCGCCCCGATCTTCGCGTCCTTGGCCCAGTGGGGGATCAGGCCGAAGCGAGAGAGCCCGAGCCGCCGCTCGCCCTCCTTGCTGGCGACGACGATCGGCGCCTCGGTGGTGGGCGTGATGTTGTAGCGGGCCGGGAGCGCGTCCGCGACCAGCGTGGCCTCGAACTCCTCGATCAGCTCGTCCGGCGCGGTGGCCATCGTGTAGCGGGCGCACATGACTCGTCGCAGTATGCGGCGCCCCATGCCAGACGCCACGCAGCCCGAGGGCCCGCCGCCTCCGTCGCCCGCCCTCGTGCACGCGGGGCTGCTCGCGGTGCAGGTCGGCTTCGCGAGCCACTACGTCGTGAGCAAGGTCGCGGTGCGGGAGCTGTCGCCGGCTGGGCTGGCGCTCGTCCGCGCGACGGTGGCCGCGGCCGTGATGCTGGGCGTGCACCTCCTGTCGCGGGGCGCGCCGCGCGTCCCGTTTCGAGATCTCGCGAAGCTCGCGGGCTGCGCCGCGCTCGGCATCGCGGGCAATCAGCTGCTCTTCTTCTCCGGCCTCCAGCGCACGACGGCGTCCAACGCGAGCGTGCTCGTGACGACGATCCCCGTGTTCACCTTGCTCGTGAGCCTCGTGCTGCGCCGCGAGCGGGCGACCCCGAAGGGCGTGGCCGGCGTCGCGCTCGCGCTCGCGGGCGTCCTCTATCTGCTCGGCGCCGAGGCGCTCTCGCTCGGGCCCGAGACGGTGATCGGCGACCTGATGATCGTCGGCAACTCGCTCTTCTACGGGACCTACCTCGTGCTCGTCGCCGACCTCGCGCGGCGACACGGATCGATGACCACGGTGGTGTGGCTCTTCGGCTTCGGCGCGCTCTGGGTCTTGCCCTTCGGCGGGCAGGCGTTGCTCGACGACGCACCCGGCGTGCGGGGCACGACCTGGCTGCTCGTCGCCTACATCGTGCTGGTGCCGACGATCTTCACGTACCTGACCAACGCGTGGGCGCTGCGACACGCCCCGCCCTCGATCGTCGCGATCTACATCTACCTGCAGCCGGTGGGCGCGACCCTGCTGGCCGTGCTCTTCCTCGACGAGACGCCCACGCCGCGCCTGTTCGGCGCCGCCGCGCTGGTGTTCGCGGGGATATTCCTCGTGACCCGCCGCGCGCCGCGCCCGGCCACCTGAGCGGCGCTCAGGCGGAGCGCTTGACGATGCTGAGCAGGTCCACGAGCCGGTCCATCGCCGAGCCGAGGTCTGCGTCGTGGAGCCTCAGCTCCACGCTCGAGTGCGGCGTCGGCGTCTGTAGTCGCGCCTCGTATCCCATGCCGCACTTCCGTAGTCCGATGATGGGTCCTTCCATGGTCCCCATGCGCTCGATGCTGGCTTGCACACGCGCCCGCTGACCTGCGGACGGCCGCAGGTCTCCCCAATCGACTCGAACCATCGAACCCCCCCGGGTCGATGCTTCCCCCTTGGAAGCGTCGGAGAACAGAACTACGCAATCGGACGCGAAGCTGCAAGACCCAACAACGGTCACCCGCGAACGGCGACACGTCGGCTCAGGACCGCTCCACGAGACGGTCGATGAGGAAGCCGCTTTGCTCGGCCGCCTCGCGCTGGAAGCGCTCTCCGTAGTAGTCGCGGACCTCCTGGAAGACCTCCGCGAAGGCGTCCTGATCGCGGGCCTCGATCACCTCCGCGAGCTCGCGCGCGGCGTCCTGGAACGCGCGGGTCACCTCGGCGGTGCGCGGGTTTCGCATCTCGATCTCGCCGTAGAGCTGCGGCGACTGCACGAAGTGTCGACCCGCGACGTAGAGCTCCATGAGGTACGCGGGCGAGGCGAAGCGGAGCGTCTCCTCGACCGGCACCCCGAAGCGGGCGAGCGTCAGCCCGAGGACCTGCGTCTGGAAGTGGTTCAGGACCTGCACGACGGCCATCGCGCGGTCGTGCTGCTCCGCGTTGGCGTCGGTGATCTCGAGGCCGCGCGCGCTCAGCATGCGCCGCACCCACGCCTCCCATCGCTCCCCGCGCCCGGGGCAGATCACCACGCGCTGCCCCTGCACCGAGTGCACGTTGGGACCGAACATCGGGTGGGTGCCGACCACCGAGGCCTTCGTCGAGGCGAGCATCGCGGCGAGCGGCGCCTCCTTCACGCTCGTGACGTCCATCAGCAGCGCGTCCTCGCGCACGTGCGGCCCGATCTGCCGGATGACTTCCTCGGTCACCGCGATGGGCACGCTGATCACGACCACGTCCGCGAGCGCCGCCGCCTCCTCGGGGCGAAGCCGGGTGTCGACGTCGGCGACCATGACCGCGTGGCCGAGGTCGCCGAAGAGCTGCGCCATGCAGCGGCCCATGCCGCCCTTGCCGCCGATGATCGCGACGGTGACCGGCTCGACGTCGAGGGGGACCTCGGCCCGGAGCGACGCCTGCTTGTCGCGGCTCGCCCAGAGCACGAGCCGCCACATCGACTCGATGACGCCCGCGCCGAGGCCCAGCCTCTCCGCGCGCTCGCGGCGGTCGTCGAGCACCTCGCGCTCCCGCTCGAAGTCCCGGATGCGCCGCCCGTGACCGCGTTTGTACTCCGCCACCTCGGCCACGATGGCCATGCGGCGGCTCAGCAGCTGGAGCACGTCGCGGTCGATGGCGTCGATCAGGGCGCGGAGGACCGCGAGGGGACGCGCGCGAGGGGTCGGCTCGGACATGCGGGGAGCGTATCCGGAGACCGGCGAAATATCCGTCCTCGTTTCCCGGTACTCTCGGGCGGCGATGGTGCTCCCGAGCTCGATGGTGGCCGCGGTCGCGAGCAGCGCGGCGGCGGGCAAGAACCCCTGGCTGCCGCTCGCGCTGATCTTCCTGCTCGCCGCGCCGTCTTCGGTGCCCGGCGTGATGATGGATCCGGCGCTGCACGGTCAGCTCCATTCGCTCGGCCCGGTCGAGCTGCTCTGGACGCTCGGCGCGGTCTTCGCCGTGCTCGCGGTGCTCGACTCCATCGCGGACAAGGTGGGCTTCCTCGAGAAGTGGCTCGTCCCCGTCAGCACCTCGTGGCGCCCGTTCGCGGGCGTGGCGTGCGCGGCGCTCATCGGCGTGGCCGCGGCGCGTGAGCTCCCCGAGGCGACCCAGCTCGAGGCCCTGCACCTCGCCCTGACCGAGACCCGCCACGCCGACTCGCTCTGGCTCGGCGGCTCGATGGTGGCCCTCACGATCGCGGTCGCGCTGGTCTTCAACTGGATCAGCACGATGAGCAAGACCGGGGTGCGCCTGCTCCTGACCATGGTGCCCATCCCCGGGCTCAAGCTGGCGCACTCCTTCGTCGACGACTTCTTCGCGTTCGGCGCCACGGTCGCCGGCTTCGCCTTCGCGGACACGCTGCTCGTCCCCGCCCTGCTCGCGCTCTACCTGCTGCTCGGGGTCTTCACGGGGCCGCTGCTGACGCGCCTGACGTGGATCCACGTGCGCATCGGGTGGTCGCTGCTGCGCAAGATGTTCAAGGACGACGCGGCGCCGCCCGCGCCCCCGAAGTGGGCCCGGCGATGGCTCGAGGCGGAGGGGCTCGGGGGCGCCACCGCGCTGCCCGCCTACGTCTACCGGGCGCCGGAGCTGGGCTGGTGTCGGGCCGGGCACCTGGTGATCGCCGACGGGCGCGCGCTCTTCCTCAGCCGGGTGTGGTGGCGGCCCACCGCGTGGGTCGTGCCCTCCGACGCGCTCGCGCGGATCGGCTACGCCGACACCGCCACCACGCGCGTCGTGACGGTGGTGGAGCGCCTGCCGTCGGGCGCGCTCCGTGAGGCCCACGTGCAGCTCTTCCCGGCCATCGAAGACGAGGTGATCCCGGTCCTGGACCGCGCGACCTCGGCCCTCGTCCGCGTGCGCCTCGACAGCCAGTCGGCGCGCGCCGCGTTGCCGGGGTTCGCGGACCGCACCCGCTCGGTGCGCTTCCTGCCCCAGGAGCGAGCGGGGAGCCTCCGCTTGCAAGGGCTGCTGACGATCGCGGCCGCGATCGCGGGAGGGGTGCTCACGGCGGGCGTGTTCGTGCCCATCGGCGCGGGCTACCTGGCCTCTCCCTTCAAGCGACGCTTCCTCCTCGGCCTCTTGGTCAGCGGCTACCTCGGCCTCTGCGTGGTGGGGAGCGTGGGGCTCGGCTGGCCGTTCGCGGTGCTCTACGCGAGCGTGCTCAACGCCGTCGCGCTGCGCGATCTGACCCGCAACGCGCTCAAGGCGCGCCTCGACGGCTTCGTCGATCGCCGGGCGTGGCTGCCCGTCGTCGCCGATCGCGTCTGGGTGCCCCCCGCGGGGCTCGACGCGGAGGCGGATCGCTGGAGCTCCGCGCAGGAGGCGGAGACCACCGACGGGACCTGGCGCGTGGTGACGAGGCTCCTGGCCGATCCGCTCCCGGCTGGTTGACCGAGGGGATCGGCGCTCATAGTGTCCCGCGGCTCATGGACCTGACCGGCACGCTGCCTGCGCTCGTCACGCCCTTCCGTGATGGGCACGTCGACGAAGACGCGCTCCGCGCGCTGGTCGAGCGGGTGATCGAAGGTGGGGTGGACGGCCTCGTGCCCTGCGGCACGACCGGCGAGAGCGTCACGCTCTCGGACGAGGAGCAGATGCGCGTCGTGCGCATCACGGTCGACCAGGCGAAGGGGAGGGTGCCGGTCGTGGCGGGCGCGGGCAGCGTCTCGACGCGCCACACCATCCACCTGGCCCAGGGAGCGAAGGGGGCCGGCGCCGACGCGCTGCTCCTCGTCTGCCCCTACTACAACCGCCCGACCCAGGCGGGGCTCGAGGCGCACTTCCGCGCCGTGCTCGAGGCGGTCTCTCTCCCGGCGGTCCTCTACAACATCCCGGGGCGGACCGGCGTCGATCTCTCGGTCGAGACCCTCGCGCGGCTGAGCGACGTGCCCGAGCTGATCGGCATCAAGGAGGCGACGGGCAACGTCATGCGCTCGCAGGAGATCCTCGCGCGTCTCGGGGACCGCTACGCGGTGCTGAGCGGGGACGACGCGCTGACGCTCCCGGTGCTCGCGGTCGGCGGCCGCGGGGTGATCAGCGTCACCGCGAACGCGTTCCCCCGGGAGACCTCGGACGTCTGCCGGCTGTTCTTCGCCGGCGAGCTCGACGCGGCGCGCGCGCTGCACTTGAGGTTGCTCCCCGTGCACCAGAGCATGTTCTGCGAGTCGAACCCCGGGCCGGTCAAAGCGCTGCTCGCCGCGGCCGGGCACCTCGCCCCCGAGGTCCGCCTCCCGCTCGCCTGGCCGAGCGACGCCGCGCTGGCACATGTTCGCGAACAAGCAGAGAAAGCAGGGTTGACGGTATGACGCGCATCGCGCTCGCCGGGGCCACCGGCCGCATGGGTCACGCGATCGCCGACGTGATCGCGGAGGACCCGCTCCTCACGCTCACCGCTGCCTACGGGCGCGACGACGACGAGGCGCTCGGGACCTCGCTCCGCGGGATCACGGTGACGAAGCTCGGCCCGATCGACGCCGACGTGGTCATCGACTTCACCCGGCCCGACGGGACCCGCGCGGTGATCGAGCGCTGCGCCGCGGCGAAGTGCCCGCTCGTCAGCGGGACCACGGGGCTCGGCGCGGAGGAGCTGGCCGCGCTGGACGCGCTCGCGGCGGACGTGCCCGTGGTCTGGGCGCCGAACATGAGCGTGGGGGTCACGCTGCTCTTCCACCTCGCGGAGCAGGCGAGCCGCCTCCTCGGTCCGGACTTCGACGCCGAGATCGTGGAGATGCACCACCGGCACAAGGTGGACGCGCCCAGCGGCACCGCGGTGCGGCTCGCGGAGCGGGTGGCGGCGGGCCGCGGGCTCGATCCGGCCGAGGCGGTCGTGCACGGTCGCAGCGGGCACGTGGGTCCCCGGCCCGGCGGTGAGATCGGCGTGATGACGCTCCGCGGCGGCAGCGTGATCGGGGACCACACGCTGGTCCTCGCGGGCCCGGGTGAGCGACTCGAGCTCAGCCACCGGGCCCAGGACCGCAGCATCTTCGCCCGCGGCGCGGTGCGCGCGGCCCGGTGGGTCGTCTCCCAGGCGCCGGGCCGCTACGAGATGCCGCACGTCCTCGGGATCGACGCGCTGGGTTGAGCCTCGGCGCTGACGCGGATCAGCGCGCGAGCTGCATCACGCAGGTGCGCGTGCCGTCGTTGCAGGTGACGGTCAGCGTGTCGCCACCGAGGTTGCCCGAGCACGGGATCGCCGGGTCGTCGCCCACCGACAGGTTGCTCATCGCCATGTCGAAGTTGCCGTCCGACAGGAGCACGAACGAGCCGTCGAGCGCCGGCGTGGGCGGGTCGCCGGCCATCGACGTCGCGGTGAACTCGCAGACCGCCGCGCCTGCGGTGACGTCGACCACGTAGCCGGTCATCGCCGCGCCGCACGGGCCGCTGAGGATGTTGGACACCGACCAGCTCCCGACCGCGTCGGGGCAGTCCATGACGCCGCCGTCTGCGCCGCCGTCCATCTCGCCGCCGCCGTCCATCGCGACGCCGGAGTCGTCCATCACGCCCGAGTCGCCCGGCGGCCCGGAGTCGACCGACGGCCCGGAGTCGGCGACCCCGCCTTCGGGGACCGCGCCCGCGGGCTGACATCGCTGCTCGACGCAGACCTGCGAGACGTCCGCGCAGTCCGAGTCGATGATGCACGGCGCGCCGTCCCCGCCGTCGCATCCGAGGAGGGAGACCAAGGCCAGACCCAAGCAAGCAGAAGCACGCATCAGGGCGAGCCTAACGCGTGGGCTGGCCCCACGAAAAGAGCCGACCCCGAAGGGCCGGCTCATTTTCAGATCACCCCGCCGCGGTCACTCGGCGACGAAGTTGTCCTGCCACATGAACATCGACGGCCCGAAGTCCTCCGCGTCGTCGCCGCTCAGGCCGAAGGCTCCGTTGATGAACAGCGTCGTCCGGTGCCCCGCCTCGAGCTGCGGCTGGATGTTGTCCGACGGGGGCGGCGACGGGAACATCGCGAGGATGGGCAGGCAGGACTGCTCGGACGCCGCCAGGTCGGTGAACCTCGGACAGCCCCGCGTCCCGCTCGCGTCCGCCACGAGGTAGATGGCGCCGCCGAAGCCCGCCAGCGGGTTCGTCGGCACGATCGGCGCGCGCTCGGTGTAGTCGGTGGTCGACCCGTAGCCGACCAGCGCGAACAGCGTCTCGGCCGTGTCGCCCGGATCGGTGTCGGTGCAGGAGCCGGGCGGGCCGGACGGGTTGGGCGCCAGCGTCGGCTCGTAGCAGACGTTGAAGGGCACGGGCGAGATGTTCGGCAGCTGCTGCGACACCCGAATGAGCGCCATGTCGGCGCCCGGCTCCGTCTGCGGGTCCGGCTGGACGATGAGCTGCGCGGCGACCTCGGCCGTGCAGGTCTCGTCGAACGGGGCGGGATCCGGCGCCGGGTTGCAGAGGTCGGGGAGGGCGTCGTCGGCGGCGCCGAAGGTGCCGGTGGCGAAGCCGCTGAGGATGGCGCTCGAGAAGCTGTCGGCGGGGACCGAGTCGGGGCCGATCGTCGCGAGCAGGCGCGCGGCGGGCGCGGCGGCGTCCTCCGGGTCGTCGGGGCAGCCGTCGGTCATGACCGCGTCGGGCTCGTAGACGCCGACGAGGTAGTCGGCCGGCGCGACGACGGGGAAGGTGACGTAGGAGCTGACCCCGCGGAACGGGATCGGGCCGGTCGCCTCGGTGAGGAACTGCTTGGTGGCCGCGATGGCGCCGCCGCCCGCGCTGACCCAGAGGCAGAGGTGGGCGCTGCCCGGGGCGGCGGCGGTGCCCGTCATGCCCGGCAGGTTGTGGACCAGGCGGATCTGGAAGCTCGGCGGCGGCCCCGCGTCGCCCGGCCCGGTGTCCTCGTCCACGCCGGTGTCCATCTCGACGCCGGTGTCGCCGTCGTCGACTCCGGTGTCCATGTCGACCGCGCCGTCCATGCCGGCGTCCGTGTCGTCCACGCCGTCGTCGCAGGCGCCTACGATCAGTCCGAGTGCCGCGATCGCGGCGAGCGTCTGACGCTTCCTCATTTCACCACCCCACCGGCCACGCGAGGGGGCGCGCGACGGCCGTGCAGTCCAAGCCCATTACGGGTGTGCCCCCACGCCCGATCATAGCCCAAGCCCCAGACGGAAAGGAAATCTGCCGCCGGACGCGCAGATGAAACCCCCATCATTTCGAGGCCGCAATCCGGTCGCAGGTCTTGCTAAGCTCCCCGCCCATGAGCGGTATCCGGACCTGCGGCAGCTGTGGGCACCCCAACACCGGGGACGCCATGTTCTGCAGCAAGTGTGGGCACAAGCTCCCGCTTCACGCCGACGCGCCCGCGGCGACCCCGCCCGAGCCGGCGCCGCCCGCGCCCGAAGAGCGGGCCGTCGAGCCGGTCGCGGAGGCACCCGCGCCGACGCCGCAGAGCGCGCCCCGCGTGGCGGGGGCGGCGAGGACGATGCTCGGCATGCCCATGCCCGACGCGGAGGCGGTGGCGAGGGCGAAGGCCGAGGCCGAGCGTCGCCGGGCGGATCGAGCGGCGGCCACGATCGTCGACCCGGTGCCCGCGCCGGAGGCCGCCGAGGCGCCGGCCGCCGAGGAGCCGATCGCCGAGGAGCCGGCCCCCGAGGCGTCAGCCTCCGAGGCGCCCGCCACCGAGCCGGCCCCCGAGCCGGCTGGCGAGGCGTCTGCGCCCGCCAAGCGGATCGCGGGGAGCGCCCGGACGATGCTCGGCATGCCCGCGCCTCAGGCGGCGGCGGTGCAAGAGGCCGTCGCGGCGGCGAAGCAGAAGAAGGCGGAGGCAGAGGCCACGAGAGCGCAGGCGGCGAAGCAAGAAGCGGCGCCGAAGGACGAAGCCGCGCCGCCGGCGCGCTCCCCCGCGGCCGCGCTCGACCCGACCACCAACCGCACCATGCTCGGCCAGCCCGCGCCAAAGCGTGACGAGGTCGAGAACCCGCCCGCCGCCGCGGGCTCTCCCGACACGCCGCTGCGGTCTCGCGCGCCCGTGATGTACCCCAGCAGCAGCGGGGAGGACGACGCGTACACCCTCCCGCCCGCCACGCGGAGCGGCGGTCGGGGGCTCGCGCTCGGCGTGCTGGCCATCGGGGTGATCGTGCTGGTGATCGGCGGCGGCGCGCTCGCCTGGACGCTGCTCATGGGCGGCTCGGATCTGCGCGCAGGCGTCGTGCGTGGGGACGCAGGCGAGATGCTCGAGATCGAGGTCCCAGGCGCCCAGGCCGGGACCTCCGTGCGCTTTCGGGGGGCCGAGCGCGAGCTCGAGGCGGGGGCCGCGCGTTTCCCGCTCTCGGCCGCGGATCTCAGCCTCGGCGACAACGAGCTGACCGTCGACGTCGTCTCGCCCGAGGGGGACGTCGAGAGCCACACCGTCGACCTCCACCTCGAGATGCGCATCCGCGCCGATCTGGGGCCGCTCCAGTCCGCGCCGGCCGCGATCGACGTCATCGTCGAGGCGCCCCCCGGCTCCGAGGTGAGCCTGGACGGCGAGGCGCTCGAGCTCGACGCGCAGGGCCGCGCCACCCGCCGCTTCCCGATCGACGGCTCGGACGCGAGCGCCGAGGGCGTGGTCGAGCACGTGGTGCGTTACCGGGTCCAGCCGCCCGAAGGCGAGACGGAGCAGGGCGCGCTGCACACCCGCATCCCGCTGACCACGATGCAGATCGATCGGCCGGGCACCCAGGTGGTCACCGACCGCAGCTCGGTGGAGATCGCGGGGGCCGTCGCGCCGGGCTCGACGGTGACGGTCGACGGTGACGAGGTCGAGGTCCGCATGGGGCGGTTCCTCCACACCTACCCGCTGCCCGAGCCGGCGGCCCACGAGGTGGAGGTCGTCGCCCGCGCGCCCGGGAAGGCGCCGCGCGTGGCGCGGCTCGCGATCCGTCGCGTGGCGGATCTCGAGGCCGAGGCGGCGCGCTTCGAGGTCAACGAGAGTCTCACCTATGCGCGCATCGCCCAGAACCCGGCCACCTACCGAGGTCAGCGGGTGGAGCTGCGCGGCATGGTCTACAACGTCGACGTGCGCGCGGGGCAGAGCGTGCTCCAGATCCTGGTCGAGCAGTGCCCCGGCGGGGAGCGCTGCCCGGTCTGGGTGACCTATCCCGCCGCGACGGACGCAGAGCTCCGCAGCCGCGTGAGGGTGCTGGGCACGGTCGCGGGCGAGCAGCAGTTCCGGACGCAGAACGATCAGATTCGAACCGTTCCGCGCGTGGACGCTACCTTCGTACTGCCGGCGAGATGACGGAGCGAAGCGAAGCGGACGCGGACGACGGGGACGAAGGCGCCCCACATGGCATCGAGCGCTCGGAGACCCTCCCGGGCGTGAGTCAGAGCGGGCCGGGTCGGTCGGGCGACGTTCGCCAGCGCGTCACGCAGCTCGAGTGCCCCGTCTGCCAGCGCGGCAACCCCGTCGACGCGCGCTTCTGCGCCGGGTGCGGGCACCGCTTCGCCGGGGTCGATCCAGGCGCGCACCACGACGACGGCGGCGCCGACCCCCTGCTCGGCCGGATCATCGCGGAGCGCTATCGCATCGAGGAGCTGCTGGGCCGCGGCGGCATGGGCGTCGTCTACCGGGTCGAGCACGTCCGCATCAACAAGCTGATGGCGATGAAGCTGCTGCACGGCGCGCTGGCGCGCGACCGGGAGGTGGTCAAGCGCTTCAAGCGCGAGGCGGAGGCGGTCTCGCGCCTCGACCACCCCAACACGGTGCAGGTCTTCGACTTCGGCCAGAGCGAGGGGATGATGTTCCTCGTGATGGAGTACCTGCCCGGGCGCGACCTGGGGCAGGTCATCAAGGAGGACGGGGCGCTGACCTTCGTGCGCGTCGCCCGCATCGCGGCGCAGGTGTGTGGCTCGGTCCAGCAGGCGCACGAGCTGGGCATCGTGCACCGCGACCTGAAGCCCGAGAACCTGATGATGATCGGCGACCGCGCCGTGAAGGACTTCGTCAAGGTCCTCGACTTCGGCCTCGCCAAGCTGCGCGAGCACGAGGAGTCGGCCGAGAAGAGCATCACGCGCGCCGGCCACATCCTCGGCACGCCCTACTACATGGCGCCCGAGCACATCCGCGGGGAGGACGTCGACGCGCGCAGCGACGTCTACGCGATGGGCGCCCTGATGTACAAGGCCCTGACGGGCGTGCCCCCCTTCTGGTCGACCACGCCCGTCGGCGTGCTGACCATGCACCTGACCGAGGACGTGGTCGCGCCGTCGGAGAAGGCGCCGAAGCTCGACGTGCCGCCCGAGGCGGACCGGATCCTGCTGCGCTGCATGCAGAAGGATCCGCGCGACCGCTACCAGAGCATGAGCGAGCTGCGCGGGGACCTCCTGGCGTACCTCGAGGCGGTCGGACAGAACGAGGGGCTCTCGTCCACGAAGCTCGCGCGCGTCGGCGGCGCGGTGATCCCGAGCGAGTCGGGGCGCCAGCGCGAGGTCGCGACGCGAGGAGACGTCGACGAGTTCGAGAGGCGACTGCGGCGCCGGAGCCAGGTCGGCTACGCGCTGGCGTTCATCATGCTCGCGGTCGCCCTCGGCGGCGGCTGGTGGGCGTGGCAGCAGCGGCCGCGCGAGGTGGCGACGGCGGAGACCGAGCCGAACGACGCCCTCGTCACCGCCGATCGCCTGCCGCCCGACGTGCCGTTCGAGGCCTACCTCGGCCGACGGCTCGACGAGGAGCGGAGCGACGCGGACTTCTACCGCCTCGAAAACCCGGGCGGCGAGCGCCGGGTCATCCGGATCGAGGTCAGCGCCATCCCGAACATGGACCTGGTGTTCGAGGTCTACAAAGAGGGCATCACGAGCGCGCCCGTGCTCACCGCCGACTCGGGATCCATGGGGGTCGCCGAGGCGGTGCCGAACTTCGTGATCGACGGCCCCACCTACTATTTGCGCGTGCGCGAGCTGTGGGAGTCGGGCCGGCTCCCGACGGAGAATGTCAGCGACTCATACACCGTTCGGTGGGGTTTCGTGACGCCCCAGGAGGGAGACGAGGGGGAGGTCAACGACTCGCTCGAGCTCGCCGAGGGCGTCCGCGTGGGCGACCGTCGGCGTGGATGGATCGGCTGGGGCGGCGACGTGGACGCCTACTGCATGGCCGAGGACGCGACCGACGTGGTGGCCCGCGTGGAGGGCATCTCCAGCCTCGACCTGGTGCTCGAGGTCGTCGACCGCGTCACGGGCCGCGTGCGTCGATACGACGCGAACGACGTGGGGCAGGGCGAGGTCGCCGAGCCGGTCGAGCGCGCGGGGGCGGGGAGCGTCTGCTTCGAGGTGAGCGCGCATCGACCCAAGCTCGGCCGGGGCAACGACGCCGAGGAGCCGTACCTGCTCGTGATCGAGCACGGGAGCGCGGACGCGACCGAGGACGCCGCCGAGGGGGCGGAGTGAAGCGCGCCCTCGTCCTCGCGGCCCTCGGCTGCCTCGTGGCGGTGCCCGCGGGCGCGCACCCGGTCCCGATCGGACGCTACGCGCAGATCCCCTACGGCGTGAGCCCCGCCCACCCGCACCCGACCGAGGGCGGCAGCGCGGCTCGCACGGGGCGGCTGCGGGGCGCGGTGGCGGAGCGCGAGCCGACGCGGATCTGGGAGCGGAACCTGCGCTTTCGGCGCCCCCGCGGGCCGACCGTCGCGGCCGACGGGACGCTCTACGTGGGCACGATGGGCGGGCTCACCGCGCTCGCCCCGGACGGCGCCGAGCGCTGGTCGGCCCGGCTCGGCGCGGTGCACGCGGCGCCGAGCCTCGCGCCGTCCGACGACGTCGTGGTCGTGACCCGGGGTGGGCTGGTCGCGCTCGTGAGCCCGGAGGGGGTCACCCGACGCACCGCGGATCTCGGCGCGCCGGCGCGGGGCTCTCCCCTCGTGCTCGACGACGGATCGGTGGTGGTCGGCACCGTCGACCGGCGCGTCCACCGCCTCGACGCGAGCCTGCGGCCGGTGTTCGCGACGGAGCTCTCGGACGGCACCGCGAGCACGCTGGCGCTCACGGCGCGCGGCGCGCTGGCGGTCTCGAGCGGCCGCATCCTCGCGCTCCTCTCGCCGACGGGCGCGCTCGTGCGACAGGTGAGCCTCGGGGGGCGGGCGAGCGCGCCGCCTTCGATCGCCGATGACGGAACCATCTGGGTCCCGACCGTCGAGGGCGTGCTCCACGCGATCGAGCCCGGCGGTCGCGTCCGCTCACGCACCGACATGGGCAGCCGCCACTACGACGGCGCGTCACCCGCGATCGGGCGCGACGGCGCGGTGCGCGTGCCCACGATGAGCGAGGGCGTGGTCTGCGTGGGCGCCGGTGGGACGGAGCGCTGGCGCTTCCCCAGCTCGGCCGGCTTCAACGCGCCGGCGGCCATCGACGCGCGCGACACCACCCTCGTGATGGACCGCGGCGGGCGCCTCTACGCCATCGACGCGACCGGGGTCGAGCGATGGCGCGTGGTGCTCGGGACCTACTCGTTTCAGGCGCCGGTGCTGGGCGCCGACGGCACGCTCTACGTCGTCACCGAGACGGGCGCCCTGCACGCCTACCGGTGAGCGCTCACGCGACCTGACGGGTCGCCGAGGGGAGGCCGAGCACGACGAACGCGGTCGGTCCGGGCTGACGGCCCCAGCTGGAGCGAAGCAGGCGGGCCAGCTCGGCCGGGGGCGCTTCGGCGACGGTCCCGCCGAGGGGGTCGAGCGCCATCGCGCGGACGAAGCCGCGCAGCTCCTTGAAGTCCGCGTCGCGCGTGAGGACGCCGGGCGTGGCGAAGGCGAGGGCGGCGCCGCCCGAGAGGCGGAGGATCTCCGTGCGCACGTCGAGGCCGAGCGCGTCGAGGGAGTCGCAGGCCGGCTCGAAGGGGCTCATGCCCTCGACGGGGTCCCAGTGGAGCACCGCCGGGAGGCTCACGTTGAGCAGCTCGACGATGCGGCCGTAGGGGCCGACCCGGGCCACCGCGAGTCCGACGCCCGCCGCGCGCGGGCCGAGCGCCACGCGGAGGATCCGCGCGGTCTGCACGGGGTCGGCGCATTCGTCGGCCGCGAGGCGCATGGCCTCGATCACGTCCGGGCCGTCGGACGACCCGTCGGGCACGGAGATGAGCGTGATCGTCGTCCACCCGAGCCGGTCCGTCGTGACGTGCCAGCTGGCGCCGTCGTCGAGCACGGTCCCCGAGATGCGGAGGTCTCCATGTTCCAGGCTCTGCTCGGGCCAGCCGCGGTCGTCTCCCGACCAACTCCGAACGGGGAATCCGATACTGCTTCGTTCGCTCATGTGACGAATGCTTTGCAAGCACCGTGCACATCCTGCGAAGTCCCATCGTGAGGCGCACGAGACGCGCTCGACCCACAATTCACGATCGATGTGTCGCGTGAAGAGACAGGGGCCTCGCGATCGCGCGTCCCCGCCTTCGAACATGACGCGGATGTCCCACTGCAAGAACGAAGCATCCGGTTTCGGATCTGAATTCTCCTGCGACCGGAACCGCGGATTTCCGATCCCGGATCTCCGTTTGCGGATCATCACCACGTCGGGCTAAGCCCCTTCCCGATGGAGACGGATGAGCTGGACTACGACCTGCCGGAGTCGCTCATCGCCCAGCGACCGGCCGAGGATCGGGACGCGGCGCGTCTGCTCCTGGTCCGCCGCGGCGACGGCGCACCGGTCCACCACCACGTCCGCGATCTCCCCTCGCTGCTCCGCCCCGCGCTCTTCGTGGTGAACGACACGCGGGTGATCCCGGCGCGGCTCTTCGGACGCAAGGAGAGCGGCGGCAAGGTCGAGCTGCTCCTCGTCCAACGACACGGGCTGCCCGGCACCGAGGAGACCTGGATGGCCATGGGGCGCGCGTCGAAGCCGATCCGGGCGGGCGCGCACATCCAGGTCGACGGAGGGTTGGGCGTGCTGGTGGAGGAGAAGCTCGAGGGGGGACGCCTCCGGCTCCGGCTGACGAGCGACCGCCCCGTGGCCGAGGTGCTCGAGGCCGTCGGCCACGTGCCCCTCCCTCCTTACGTGCGACGCGACGACGAGGACTCGGATCGGGAGCGCTACCAGACGGTCTTCGCGCGCGAGGACGGAGCGGTGGCCGCGCCGACCGCGGGCCTGCACTTCACGGAGCGTCTGCTCACCGCGCTCGAGGCGGCCGGACACCAGCGCGTCGCGGTCACGCTCCACGTCGGGCCCGGCACCTTCCGGCCCGTCAGCGCCGCGCGGCTCGAGGACCACGACATGCACGAGGAGCGCTACGTCGTGCCGCAGGCGACGGTCGAGGCCATCGCCGCGGCCAAGCGCGACGGTCGGCCCGTGGTGGCGGTGGGCACGACGGTGGTGCGCACCCTCGAGTCGGCGGCCCGGCCCGACGGAAGCGTCGCGGCGGGGCCGGGCGAGACCGCGCTGCTGATCCAGCCCCCGTACGCGTTCCGTGTGGTCGACGCGCTGATGACGAACTTCCACCTGCCGCGCTCGACCTTGCTCGCGCTGGTGATGGCGTTCGGCGGCGTCGAGCCGCTCCGCGCCGCCTACGCCGAGGCGGTGGCGGCGCGCTACCGCTTCTTCAGCTACGGAGACGCGATGCTGATCGCCGGCGAAGACGCTCTGACGCACGAGGGCCACGCGTGACCCTGCCCACCGACGGATTCGCCTTCGACGAGCTGGCTCGGGACGGCGACGCGCGCCGCGGGCGCTTCACGACGCCGCGGGCGACCGTGGAGACCCCGGCCTTCATGCCCGTGGGCACGCAGGCCACCGTGAAGGCCACGACGCCCGAAGAGCTCGAGCGGACCGGCGCGCGCCTGATCCTCGCCAACACCTATCACCTCTGGCTGCGGCCCGGGGCCGAGCGGATCGCGAAGCTCGGCGGGGTGCAGCGGTTCATGGCGTGGCCCCACGCTTTGCTGACCGACAGCGGCGGCTTCCAGGTCTTCTCGCTCACCCACATGAACCAGATCGACGACGACGGGGTGACCTTCCGCTCCCACCTCGACGGCGCGAAGCTGCGGCTGACGCCCGAGGAGTCGATGCGCGTGCAGGGGCTGCTCGGCTCGGACGTCGCGATGCTCTTCGACGAGTGCCCTCCCGGCGGGGCGCCACGCGAGGTCGTGGAGCGCGCGATGCGACGCACGACGGCCTGGGCGCGGCGCTCGCTCGCGGTGCCCGCGCCGGAGGGGCAAGCCCGCTTCGGGATCGTGCAGGGCGGCACGCACGTGGACCTGCGTCTCTCCCACCTCGAGGACATCGCCTCGCTCGCGGTCGACGGCGTCGCGCTCGGGGGCTTCTCGGTCGGCGAGCCGATCGAGGAGATGGTGCGGGTGCTGGGCGAGGTGACCCCGAAGCTCCCGACCGATCGCCCGCGCTACCTGATGGGGGTCGGGACGCCCTTCGACCTGCTCGCGGCCATCGGGACGGGGGTCGATCTGTTCGACTGCGTGCTGCCGACCCGGAACGCGCGCAACGGGCAAGCGCTGACCTGGACGGGGCGGGTGAACCTCCGCCAGGCGCGCCACAAGGAGGACGAGCGCGCGCTCGATCCGGGCTGCGAGTGCCCCACCTGCCGCACCTTCAGCCGCGCCTACCTCCACCACCTCGTGCGCACCAAGGAGATGCTGGCGCCGCGCCTCGTGACGCAGCACAACTTGTGGTTCTATCAGGATCTCACCCGCGGCGCGCGCGCGGCCATCGAGCGAGGGCGCTACGCCGCCTGGTCCGACGAGGTGGCGACGCGCATGCGCGAGGGGGACGAGATCGGCAGCCCCGATCCGAACCAGCGCGAGTGGCGGGCGAACCGCACCTGAGGGGTAGGACTCCTTGGTCACATTCACGACGGCCCTCGCTCGTTCAGCGGTTACGGGCACGTCGCGATCATCCGCCGACATGTGACCAAGTAGTCGTAGCAGCCGGTTGAAGTACCGAGCCCGAAGGATCTCGGGGCGCGACTTCGCCGGCCTGCTACATCCTCCCCATGGATGCCATGGAGCTGCTCCGCACGCGCGCCTCGAACGGCAAGCTCGACGCGCCCGCGCCCGACGAGGCCACGCTGAACGAGATCCTCGAGGCGGCCCTCCGCGCGCCGGATCACGCGGCGCTGCGGCCGTGGAGGATCCTGGTCCTGCGGGGCGAGGCCCGGGAGGCGCTCGGGGAGGTGTTCGCGCGGGCGGCGCTGGCGCGAGAGCCGGGTCTGGACGAGGAGAAGCTGGCGCGCATCCGACGCAAGCCGCTCCGGGCCCCGCTGCTGCTCGTGGTCGCCGCGACCCCGGTCGCGCACCCCAAGGCGCCGGAGATCGAGCAGGTCCTGAGCGCGGGCGCGCTGGCCCACGGGATCCTGCTCGGGCTCCAGGCGAAGGGCTACGCCGGGATGTGGCGGACGGGCGCGCCCGCCTACGACCCCCAGGTGAAGGAGGCGCTCGGGCTGCGCGGCGAGGACCACATCGTGGCCTTCCTCTATGCGGGCACGCCGACCACGCCCGCGCCCGAGATGGCGAGACCCACCGTCGCGACCCACGTCGAGCTCTGGCGCGGTTGAAGGCTCGGCAGCTGTGCAAATCGGGCACAGTGGCTGGGGATCGATGTCCCCGGCAGCCGCCGATCTGCCTGAAAACGGGGGCTTGGCGGGCCCGTCCGGGCGCTGGTAGGGCTCTTGCGTGAGCCTCGCGCGTGCGCTGTCTGCAGAGCCCAGATGATTCCGGTACCATCGGACACGTGAGGCGACGGGACCGGTTCGAAGCGCTGCTCGCCGACGAGGCCGGGCTGACGACCGTGGAGTACATCATCGTGCTCTGCCTCATCGCCGTGGTCGGCTTCGCCATCTGGAAGCAGTTCGGCCAGACCGTCGAGTACAAGGCCAAGGGCGCCACGAACGTGGTGAGCGACCTGCCGACGGAGTCGTCCGAATGAAGGTCGCGAGTCCAGGGGGAACGATGTTTCGCAAGCTGCTGACGCTCGCCGCCATCGCGGGGCTGACCTCGTGCACGCCGGGCTCGTCCGGCCCGCCCGCCGAGGACGACCCCGAGGTCGAGGTCGAGATCCTGCGTGAGATCCAGCTGACCCAGAACGCCAGGCTCCCCGAGTCGCGGGACGGCAGCCTGGTCGACGTGGAGGTGTTCGAGGACCGGCTGGTCTTCATCTACGAAGGCACGCCGAAGCTCGCCCTCGAGTCGGGCCACGTCGTCTCCGGCGTGCTGCACGGCGGCTACTTGCGGCGGCTCGTCGAGCGGCGCGAGCTGTCGCCCGAGCGCATCGAGTGGACCACCGAGCACGCGGAGCTGGGCGAGCTGATCGGCGACGGCCACTTCATCGTGCACATGCGGCCGGGCGACGGGGACGACAGCTTCGTGCTCCGCACCGGCGACGGCGACGTGGGCGCGTCCACCGAGCCGCTCGACAGCGGCTGGAGCCTGCTCACGCCCGAGGTGCGGAACATCAGCTGCGGCGGCGGGCGCACCGGCACCGTCACCTTCGATCCCCGCTTCGACATGGACGCCGACGCGGACATCGAGATCGACCTCCGCTGGAGCTTCGGCCGCTTCTACATTCCGCGGGGCGAGCTGCACTACGCGCGCTTCGAGCTGATGGGCTCGATCGCCCCCGGGATCACCATCGAGACGAGCGAGAGCACGGCCGTCTCGTGTGCCTGGAGCCTGACGAGCTTCCTCCGCGAGCGCGGCGTGGGCGTGCCGAAGCGCGAGTGGGTCACCACCTTCCCGGTGGGCCCGGTGCCGGTCGCCGTCACCCACACCATCGAGCCGAGCTTCGACATCACGGTGGGCGGGTCGGTCGAGACCGGGGCGTCCACGATGTCCGCCGACGTGACCCTCGGCTTCCGCGCGGGCGCGGTCTACGACCGGGAGGGCGGCTGGCGCGGCATCTGGGATCCGCAGCGCAGCGGCAGCGTGAGCCTGACCGCGAGCGAGCCGGGCACCTTGACCGTGACGGCCGGCGCCGGCGGCGCGGTGGGCTACCTCGCCAAGCTCTACGACACGGCGGGCCCCGGCGTGAGCCTCGGGCCGTCGATGACGGGCAACTTCCGGGTCCTGCCCGACCGCTGCACCTGGGAGGCCGACGCGAGCGCGGGGCTGGGCGTGACGGTCCGGGCGAAGCTCGACATCCCCGCCTTCGACTACACGCTCGCCGAGTACAGCCACAGCGAGAACCTCGTCAGCGCGCAGATCGCGATGTCGATGGGGACCTTCCCGTGGTGTGAGGACGGGGGCACGCCCGACGGCGGGATGCCGATGGGCGACGGCGGCGGGCCGAGCGACCCCTGCGAGGCGGCGGGCGCCACCTGCCAGACCTGCAACGAGACCGCGGGCTGCGGCTTCTGCGCGACCACGGGGACGTGCATGAGCGACGCGCGCGCCACCGAGTGCGGGAGCGACCTCGACTGGCAGGACGGGCCGAGCGAGTGTGAGCCGTGCACCGGCTACGGCAGCTGCGGGGCCTGCGTGGGCGACGCCTTCTGCGGCTGGTGCGCGTCGGCGGGCCGCTGCATGACGGCCGAGAGCGGCGGCGCGCCGCCCGAGCCCTGCGACGACTGGCAGTACAGCATCACGCCGGCGATGTGTCGCTGACCCAGCGATCTCGCCCGGCCGCCTTGGCGGCATAGAGGGCCGCGTCGGCGCGCGTGAGGAGCGCGTCGTCGAGCGGGCCCACCGCGACGCCGATCGACGTGGTCACGTCGACCGAGCCGCCTTCGACCTCGACCGGCGCTCCTCGCACGGCCTCGCACGCGCTCTGTGCCACGCGATGCGCGACGGCGTCTCCCGCGCCCTTGAGGATCACCAGGATCTCCTCGCCGCCGACGCGGGCCACCAGATCGCCCTGACGCACGAGGGGGCTGAGCCGCCGCGCGACCTCTCGCAGGACGGCGTCACCCGCGGCGTGGCCATGCGTGTCGTTGATCCGCTTGAAGTGGTCGAGGTCGAGGGCGAGCACGCTCGCGAGGCGCCCGGCCTCTTCCAGCTGGAACAGCTCCAGCGCTCTGCGATTGGCGAGGCCGGTGAGCGGATCCCGCTCGGTCTCGTCGGCGAGGGCGCGGATGGCGCGCTGCTGGGTGGCGAGGGTGACCACCAACCATCCGGCGCCCACGTAGCCGACCACGGTGCTCACCGCGTTCGACACCAGCTGCGCGTCCTCACCCACCGTGAAGGTCACGCGGGCGAGCGAGAGCGGATCGCCGACGGGCCCGAAGAAGATGCGCGCGGCCGAGCAGACGAGCGCGAGCAGGAGCAGCTCCGCGCGAGGCAGCCGCATGGCGGCCATCACGATCGGCACGAAATACAGGACCGGCAGCCCCACCGGGGTCGCGATCAGCGCGTCGAGCCCGATGACCACGGCGGCGCCGAGCCACGCGATCAGTCGCGTTCGTTTCCGCAGGGGGGAGGGCGGCATCGGCGCAGCTTATCGCTATGCTCCGCGCCATGGCGCGCGCAGACGAGGGGCTGAAGAGCGAGGGGCTTCAACGGGCGCTCGAGGGCGCGCTGAAGGGCGAGCGGCGGCGGCTCGACGCGCTGCTCTCGCGCCACGGAGGCCTCCCGGGGCCCAACCCGAACGTGAAGCTCGGCGCCGCCTTCGGGGAGGCGCTCGCGGCGGAGGATCCGGGGCGCGCCCTCCGGCTCGCGCTCGATCTGGCGCGGCACCAGACCGACGGCGAGAGCTCCGACACCTTCCTCCCGGTCGCGGGGGTGTTCGGCCTGTGCGCCCTCGCGCGCCGCCTCGACCGCGAGCCGCGTGACGTCGACGGAGCGCTCCTGTCGCTCGCGGGCGACGAGCGCGCGGGGGTGCGCATCGGCACCACGCAGGCGCTCGCCGCGATGGCCGCGAGGGGAGGCGCGGACGCGCTCGTGAAGCGGGCCGAGGGATGGCTCTTCGCGGAGGATCGAGAGGAGCGCTACGCCGCCGCGGCCACCGCCCTGGACGCCATCACCGATCCCCACTCCATCGCCGAGGCCACCGACCGCCAGGCCGTGCTGAGCTACCTCGACGGCGTGATCCGCGAGGTCGTCGAGGCGCCCCGCTCCGCCGAGCGCTCCCCGTCCCGTCGCCGCCTGCTCGCGGCCCTGCGCGACGCCCTCGTCCGCGTCGTCCCCGCCTACGCCGACGCCCCTGCCTGGCTCGAGGCCCACTGCGCCGAGGCGAAGCACGAGGACCTGCGCGTCCTCATCGACGACGTCCTGGGCCGCCTCCGCACCGCCAAGCTCGGCCACGCCGAGCTCGTCGCCATGCACGACGCCCTCGCCTCGAGCGCCAAGCCCCCCCGCGACCCCACGCGCACCAACGAAGAAGCTCGA
Organism: Sandaracinaceae bacterium; assembly: GCA_040218145.1. Lineage (GTDB taxonomy): Bacteria > Myxococcota_A > Polyangia > Polyangiales > Sandaracinaceae > JAVJQK01. The sequence goes on from JAVJQK010000071.1 coordinate 102,611, forward strand.
GGCCGCGGCCGCAAGCGTCGCCGCCGCAAGTAGCCCCGTCCGAGGACAGAGGGACGGTGTTTACTTGTGACCGGAAAGTTTGCGTACCCCGAATCGAGGATGTGTTCGGTGGCTATCTGAGTTGACAGGAAGTCAACAAGTAAACACCGTCCCCTGGTCCTGGTCGAGGGGTACCCATTTCAGGGGAGGTCTGGGTCCGGCGCGGCGCGGGCGGCTTGCTCGGGGGGCTCTCCAGCTTCGTCGACGCGGCGGTTCAGATCGCGCATGAGGTCGTCGTCGATGGCGCCCTCGAGGGCTCGGAGCCGCTCGATGAGGGCAGGGTGGGCGCGAGCGAAGGCGCCGTTCGCGACGAGGATCGCGTCGTACGGGGGGATGGCGCCGCGGTCGTCCTCGAGGACCCGCAGGTCGTAGGCGGCGATGCGGCCGTCGGTGGTGTAGGCGCCGATGACGTCGACCTGCCGCGCGTCGATCGCCTCGTACAGCAAGGTCGGGTCCATGGTGCGCTCCTCGGCGAAGGAGAGGCCGTACGTGTCTTCCAGGCTGCGCCACTCTCCGCGACCGAAGAGCTCGTAGTCACCTGCCACCGTGAGCCGGGGGCTGAGCGGGGCCAGCTCGCTGATGCGCGTGACGGGAGGGCCGCCGTCCGCGGGGGCGCGCACGGCGAGCGCGTAGGCGTTCTCGAAGCCGAGCCGCGCCACGATCTCCACGTCGTGCGCGTCGCGCAGCCACGCCTCCACCGCGGCGCTCAGCTCGGCGCGCGGCGCCCGGTCCTCGCGCCCCATCATGGAGGTCCAGACGGTGCCCGTGTACTCGACGTAGAGGTCGAGGTCCCCGGCCACGAGGGCGTCGAAGGCGACGTTCGACCCGAGCGAGCGCATCACGCGCGTCTCCGTGCGCGCCCGCCGGGCGACGATCTCCGCCAACACGTATTGCTCGGTGAAGGGCTTGGCGCCGATGCGCACCGGACGCGCGCCCGAGCCCACCGAGAGCAGGGGCGCGACGAGGGCGTAGAGGCACAGCGCGCCGAGGATCGTCGCGGCGGGCGCCCAGAGGACACGGGTCCGCGTGCGCGCGCCGCGCTCCACGGCGCGGATCAGCCCGTCGAGCGCGAGCGCCAGCGCCGCCGACGCGAGGCAGCCGGCGAGCACCGCGCCGTGATCCCGGGTCTGCAGGCCGCCGAAGATGAGGTCCCCGAGGCTCGACGCGCCCACGGGCGTCGCGAGGGTCGCCATGCCCACCGTCCACACCGTGGCCGTGCGCAGCCCCGCGACGATCACGGGCATCGCCAGCGGGAGCTCCACGAGCCGCAGCTTCTGCCCCGGCGTCATGCCCACGCCCAGCGCCGCGCGGCGCACGCTCGGGTCCACCTCGGAGAGGCCGACCACGGTGTTCCGCAGCATCGGGAGGAGGCTGTAGAGCGTGAGCCCCAGGACGGCGGGCAGCGCGCCGATGCTCGGCAGCTCCAGACCGATGGCGGAGAACGCGGCGAGGGCCGGCACCATGATGGCGAGGAGCGCGAGGCCGGGGATGGTCTGGATCACGCTCGCGAAGGCGAGGGCGGCGCGCTCGAGCGCCGGCCGCCGCGCCGCCAGCACCCCGAGCGGCAGGCTGATCGCGGCCCCGAGCATCAGGGCCCAGAGGCTCAGCTTCAGGTGCGCGAGCGTCAGGGTCAGCAGCCGCGGCCAGTCGACGCTCACGCGAGGCGATCCAGCGCGCGGCGCGGCGCCTCGAGGAGCGCCGTGACGTAGGGATCGGCGGGGGCCTCGGCGAGCTCGCGCGGGGTGCCGACCTGGAGCAGCGCGCCCTCCCGCAAGACCGCGATGCGGTCGCCGAGGGTGAGCGCCTCCAGCACGTCGTGCGTGACGAAGACGCAGGTGAGCCCGAGCGCGTCCTTGAGCGTGAGCAGCTCGGATTGCAATTGCTCACGCGTGATCGGGTCGAGCGCGCCGAAGGGCTCGTCGAAGAGCACCACCTCGGGCTCGGCCGCGAGCGCGCGCGCCACCCCGACCCGCTGTCGCTGCCCGCCGCTCAGGGCGTCCGGGAGGCGATGCGCGTAGTCGGCGTAGGGCAGCGCGACCCGCGCGAGCAGATCCTCGACGCGCGCCGTCGTGCGCTCCTCTGGCCAGCCGAGCAGCCTTGGCGTGACGCCGACGTTCTCCGCCACCGTCATGTGGGGGAAGAGCCCGATCGCCTGGAAGCAGTAGCCGACGCGCCGCCGCAGGACGTGGGGCTCGAGGGAGCGCACGTCCTCTCCCCGCAGACGCACCTCTCCCGCGCTCGGCGTGACCAGCGCGTTGATGCACTCCAGCGTCGTCGTCTTGCCGCTGCCGGAGCCGCCGAGGAGCATGAGCAGCTCGCCCTCGCGCACCGAGAGCGTGAGGTCATGAACCGCGACGACGTCCCCGAAGCGAACGGTGAGCGCGTCGAGCTCGATCGCGTCAGGCATCACAGACGAGCTGCACCTTGCGCACGCCGCGCTCTGCCGCCTTCTCGAGCGCTCGCACGCCGTCCGCGAGCGCGAAGCTGTCCTCGATGAGCGGCGTCGGGTCCACGCGCCCGCCATGGAGCGCGCGCAGCGCGGGCGCGAACGGCCCGCAGCGGGAGCCCACGACGGTGATCTCGTCGATGACCAGCGGCGCCGCGTCGAGCTCGAGCTTGCCGTGGTAGGTGCTCTTGAGGACCAGCGTGCCGCGCGGTCGGAGCAGGGCGCGCGCCCGCTCGAAGCCCGCCGCGGAGCCGGTCGCCTCGACCACCACGTCGAAGTCTCCCGCCACGTCGTCGGCCGCGAGCGCGGTCCGGATCCCCAGCGGCGCGAGGCGCTCGAGCTTGTGCGCGTGGCGGCCGATCACCACCACCTCGGCCCCCGTCTGAAGGAGCACCATGGCGATCAGCGAGCCGAGCTTCCCGTCGCCGAGGATGGCCACGCGGTCGGTGGGCGCGATGTGGAGCTGCTCCAGGATCTCGTACGCCGCGGCGAGCGGCTCGGCGAAGACGGCGAGCGCGTCCGAGAGCCCGTCGGGGACGCGGTGCAGGTTGCGGAGCGGCAGCGTGAGGTACTCGGCGAAGCAGCCGTCTTTGCCGAGGATGCCCATCACGGTCCGCGTCGCGCAGTGTCGGCCGAGCCCGCGGAGACATCGCTCGCACGCGCCGCACGCGAGGTTGATCTCGCCCGTCACGCGCGCGCCCACCCAGCCGCGCTCGGTCGCGCCGACGACCTCGCCCACCAGCTCGTGGCCCAGGGTGCCCTCGAATCCCATGTAGCCCCTGACGATCTCGAGGTCGGTCGAGCAGATCCCCGCGCGCCGGACGCGGATGAGCGCCTCGTCGTCGGCGGGCTCGGGTACGTCGACGTCCACCACCTCCGGGACGCCGAAGAATCGCAAGGCCTTCATGCGCGGGAGGGTAGCGCGGACGGGCTCAGAGCGGGTCGGCGTCGCGGTGGCCCAGCAACAGCCCGTAGAGGATCTCGGCCGGGTCCTCGAGGTGTTCGGTGCTCATCTCGAGGTGCAGGTGCGCGGCGCTGCGCTGCATGCCGGTGCGCCCCACGCTGCCGATCGAGCCGCCCGCCTCCACGTGATCGCCGTACGCCACGTCGACCCGCTCGAGGTGCATGTAGCAGTGGCGCACCGAGTGGAGCCCCTCGCGCTGCGTGCGCACGCAGACGTACCGGCCGCCGGCGCCCAGCGTGTCGTCGTCGATCGCCTCGAACGCCGCCTGCCCGCGCAGCTGGCGGTGGTTCTGTCCGCCCGGGAGATCCACCCCCGCGAACACCACCAGCCCACCCGCGATCGCGCGGACCGGCTCGCCGGGGAGGCTCTCGAGATCCACGCCGCGGTGATGGCGCGATCCGCCGTCGCGCTCGCTGCCGATCCAGCTCGAGATCACGCGCGGGCATCCGTCGAGCGGGCAGCCGAAGGTAAGCCCGCCCCAATGCACCGGTCGCGCGCCGTCGTGGGCGCCGTAGTACTCCAGGATGCGGCGCCGCTCGAGCAGGATGCGGTCCTCCTGCCGGTCGCTCCGCACGCGATCCCCCCAGAGCCAGTGCGAGATGAAGTGGCGGTGCGGCGCCTGCTCGAAGTGCGCGTCGACCGTCTCGTGCTGCTCTTTCCACAGATGCAGCAGCGCGGCCGCGAAGTAGATGTTCGGCTCGGGTGAGCCCAGCCGCGGCCCGTTGAAGGGGAACGCGTCGACCGTCTCCTCGCGCTCGACCCACCGATCGTTCTCCCGCACGCGGTAGCTCAGGGTGCCGCGCCGCAGGTTCTCCCAGTACATGCGCGTGTCGATCAGGGTCAGCCCCGTGCCCGAGCCGCGGTCTCCGTTCTCCGCGTCGGCCCGGCAGCGCCCCTCCCGGTAGACGAGCGCCGCGACGAGGAAGGGGTCCACGTCGAAGGTCGCGGCGTGCTCGAGGATCCAGCCGGCGTAGCGCTCCGAGCGGCGCTGCGGCATCCAGCCGCAGATCTCGCGCAGCGCCGCGGCCAGCCGGTCCCGGTCGACCTGGGCGGGGCTCTCCGGCTCGGGCGGCCAGTCCGCGATCGCCACGCGCGCCTGCGCGATCCGGTTCGGCCTCGGCATCGCGCGGCGCCGCGCGTACCACGGCGGTCGCTCGTTCCCCATGAGCAGCATGCTCAGGCACATGAGGATCAGGACCGGCCAGCGCGCGCGCATCGAACGGTCACGATGATGCCGGCGCGCCGCAAGCGTCAAGAACGCGGCGCTCGGCGTTGACGCTCGCCGGTGCCGGCGGTACTTCCACCGCGACCCCTGTTCGACCTCGTTCGACCCCCGTGTTCTCCGCGGGGACCCGGAGGATTCGCGTGGCACGCATTCGCACCGCTCTCATCTCGGTCTCGGACAAGCGCGGGATCATCGACCTGGCGCGCGCGCTGGTCGACGCCGGCGTCGAGATCCTCTCCACCGGAGGCACGGCCCGCTCGATGCGCGGCGCCGACGTGCCGGTGACCGATGTCTCCGCGTACACGCAGTCGCCCGAGGTCATGGACGGCCGGGTCAAGACGCTCCATCCGCGCGTGCACGGCGGCATCCTCATGCGCGACACCATCGGGGACCGCACCCAGCTGACCGAGCTCGGCGGCAAGCCAATCGATCTCGTCGTGGTCAACCTCTACCCGTTCGAGGAGACGGTCGCGCGCGACGCGGGGCACGAGGAGATCATCGAGAACATCGACATCGGCGGCCCGTCGATGATCCGCTCCGCCGCGAAGAACCACGCGCGCGTCACGGTGGTGGTCGACCCGGACGACTACGAGAAGGTGATGGAGGCGGCCAAGAGCGAGGAGGGCCCGTCGCTCGAGCTGCGCACGCGGCTGGCGCAGAAGGCGTTCAGTCACACCGCCGCCTACGACGCGGCCATCGCCCGCTACCTGACCTCGCGGGATCCGGATGGAACCACGCACACCTTCCCCGGCACCCTCGCGCTGACGTTCGAGAAGGTCTACGACCTCCGCTACGGCGAGAACCCGCACCAGAAGGGCGCCTTCTATCTCGAGCACAACGCGCGGGCGGGCACGCTCTCGCGGGCCGACTCGCTCGGCGCGGGCGGCAAGGAGCTGAGCTTCAACAACCTCGTCGACGTCGACGCGGCGCTCGAGGCCGTGCGCGAGTTCGAGCGGCCGGCGGCGGTGGTCGTCAAGCACACCAACCCGTGCGGCGTCGCGGTCAAGGAGACCCTCGCCGAGGCCTACCACGCCGCGCGCGAGGCCGACGCGCTGAGCGCGTTCGGGGGCATCGTCGCGCTGAACCGCACGGTGGACGACGAGACGGCGCAGAAGCTGAAGGAGACCTTCATCGAGTGCGTCGTGGCGCCGGGCTTCTCCGAGGCGGCGCTCGAGCTGCTCCGAAAGAAGAAGAACCTGCGGCTGATCGCGACGGGCGAGTGGCTCGACGCCGACTACGCGGACCTGACCTTCAAGCGCATCGGGGGCGGCCTCGCGGTGCACGAGCGCGACGCGACCGGTCCGGGCGAGGCGCGGGCGGGGAAGGTCGTGACGAAGCGCGCGCCGACCGACGACGAGATGGCGGCGATGGACTTCGCGTGGCGCGTCTGCAAGCACGTGAAGTCCAACGCGATCGTCTTCGCGAAGAGGGATCACACCGTCGGCGTCGGCGCGGGTCAGATGAGCCGCGTGGTCGCGGTGGAGCTCGCGGCCAAGAAGGCGGGCGAGCTCGCGAAGGGCGCGGTCATGGCGTCCGACGCGTTCTTCCCCTTCCCCGACGGGGTCGAAGCCGCGGTCGCGGCGGGCATCACGGCGGTGGTCCAGCCCGGAGGCTCGAAGAAGGACGACGAGGTCATCGCCGCCGCCGACGCGGCCGGGATCGCGATGGTCATGACGGGGCACCGCCACTTCCGGCATTGATCGCGGAGAGGCCCCTACGTGGCTCGAGCGTCGGGCGCCAGCGCCTGGACGCGGGACAGGAGCTGCGCCTCGGTGAAGGGCTTCTGGAGCAGCTCCACGTCCGCGCGGAGGATGCCCTGCTCGATCATCGAGCCCTCGAGGTAGCCGCTCATGAAGAGCACCGGGAGCTCGGGCGCGCGCTCGTGAAGTCGCTCCGCCAGCTCCGCGCCGCCCAGGCCGGGCATGATCACGTCGCAGACCATGACGTCCGCCTCGGCGCCGATGTCCTCGGCCTGCTCGGCGGCGCGGACGGGGTCGGCGAGGGCGCGCACCTTCGCCCCCGCGGCGGTCAGCAGGCGGGTCACCAGCCCCCGCACCATGTCGTCGTCCTCCACGAGCAGCACCCGCAGGCCCTCGAGCCTGACGCGCTCGCGCTGCGGCGCCCGCAGCGGCACCGGCGCCTCGTCGATGCGCGGGAAGAGGCAGCGAATGGTCGTGCCGACTCCGGGCTCGCTGTAGATGCGGATGGCGCCCCCCGACCGCTCCATGATCGAGTTGACCGAGCTGAGCCCGAGGCCGGTCCCGCGCGCCAGGCCCTTCGTGCTGAAGAACGGCTCCAGGGCGCGCGAGAGGGTCTCCGCGTCCATGCCGCAGCCGGTGTCGCTCACGACGAGCTCGACGTGCGGCCCCACGGCGAGCCCCTCGTAGTGGCTGCGCGCGGCCTCGTCGAGGTCGACGCAGGCGGTTCGGATCGTGACCGTCCCGCCGGGCGCCATGGCGTCGCGCGCGTTGAGCACGAGGTTGATCAGGACCTGCTCGATCTGTGACGCGTCCACCCGGACCGTCGCGGCCTCGCCGCCCAGCTCGACGTCGAGCTCTCGATGCTCCCCCAGGATCTTGCGCAGCATGCTCCCCGCGTCCGCGACCAGCGCGTCGAGGTCGGCGGGCTTCGGGTCGAAGACCTGCTGGCGCCCGAAGGCCAGCAGCTGCCGGGTGAGCCGAGCCGAGCGCTCCGCCGCGCGCAGGATCTCCTGCGCCAGCTCGGGGTGCTCCTCCGGGGGGACCACCTCGTCGGCGATCAGGGCCGCGTAGCCGTCGATGACGGTGAGGTAGTTGTTGAAGTCGTGCGCGATCGCGCCCGAGATGGCCCCCACCGTCTCCATCTTCTGGGCGCGGAGCATCTGGTCGCGGGTCTCGCTCAGGGCGCGGTTGCTCTCCTCGAGCTCGGCGAGGCTCCGGTCGGCGACCCTGAAAGCGGCGTCGATGCGGCGAGCGGCGTAGCCGAGGAGCAGCCCGAGGGTGACCAGGGCGACGCTGTTGGCGCGGGCCACGTCCCACTCGGTCTGCCCCGACCCGGGGCTCGGGAGCATGTTGACGCCGTCCCAAGCCGCGAAGCCGACGAGCACGGCGCATCCGAAGACCGCCGCCAGCACCGCGGCCGGGCCCCCGGCCAGGACGCCCGCGGCGACGACGAGCACGTAGAATCCCCCGAGCGTGGGCGCCAGCTCGGGCCCACCGAGGACGAGGTGCAGGGTCACCGCCACGCACCCGAAGCCCACGATCAGCACCGACCCCACCCGGGCCGCACCGCGGCGGGCCGCCACCATGCACCCGACGCTCACGAGGGCCATGCTGCTCGCGACCGCGAGCCGCGCCGCCCCCCAGTCGTTGATCCACGTGACGATCACCCAGACCACGCAGCCCACGGCCACGGTGGCGGACAGGCCGTAGAGGGTGCTCGCGCGCCGCTGGCGCTCTCGGTCGCCGAACGCGGGCGGGCCAATGATGTCGCGCCACTGCACAGCCCCAGTTGGGATCGATCTTCGGACCCTGTCAAAGCGGGCATCTCGAAGCGGACGCGACGTGGCCCAGCCGGTCGCGCCCATATGCGTTTCCAGCCGTGAGCATCGTGTGTACGCGTGCAGACCTCCAGTGAACACGTAGTGTCGGATTCCTCCGCGCTCGCCTTCGCGCGGCGTTGGATCGCGACTTGCGGAGACCCTCCTCGACCAGGAGGTGAAGCGATGAGCACGCGTACGACGAACACCGCCGCGTGGCGGTTCCAGGTGTGGGTCTCGTTCGTTCTGTCGAGCGGACTGACGGCGATGGGGATCGCCTATTTGCCTGCGGATCTGTGGACGAAGGGGTTCATGGCGATGGGGCTGCTCTTCACGGTCGGCTCGTGCTTCAGCCTGGCCAAGACGCTGCGCGACGACCACGAGGTGGAGCGCCGCGAGCCGCGCGAGACCCCCGAGCGCGTCGGACCCTTCCGCACCGCGGCGTAGTACCGGCGCGATTCACTCGCGTGGGGGGAGGGGCTGGGACAGCCCCTCCAAGAAAGAAAGGTAGGACTCGCGTGCCCGAAAGACGGAACGGATTCGGGCCGCGAGTACTGCGAGTACTACCTCTACGACAGCGTCGACCAAGGAACGATCGGAGGGGCCGGTCACGTAGTACGAACATGCGCACCCTCATCGCCCTCCTGCTCGTCCTGTCGTCCGCGGGTTGCGACCGCGACGGTCCCCCGCCTCCGCCCGAGGCGCGGCCTCGCGTCGTCGCGGTGGACTGGATGGGCCGCGGCGCGATCTACGCGGCCACGGTGACGGGTGAGCGGAGCGGGCTGACCGGCGTGCGCTACGCGGACGGCGAGCGCGAGTGGGTGGAGCCGTCTCGCGTCCGGCCGTGGCCCAACCTGCACGGCCGGTCGGTGTCGGTGTGGTCGCGTGGGGCGGCGCGGCCCGCGCAGGTGGTGGAGGAGCGCGCGGGGCTCCTCCACGTTCGCTTCGCGGAGGGAGGCGACAGCTGGGTCTCGCTCGACATGCTCTACGCGCTCGACGCCTCGGCTCCGACCTCGACGCCAGAGGCGACGCCCACCTTCCCGGCGCGTCCGCCCGTGCAGGGCGTCTCCGTGCGGCCCGGCGACCACGTGCTCGCCTACTGGGTCAGCGCCGGAGAGGTGAGCCGCAGCCGGCCCTACGTCTGTGAGGTGGCCTCGGTGGGCGAGGAGGGCGTCGCCCTTCGCTACCTCGAGGACGGCTCGGAGGCGACGGTCACCGCGGCGGAGATCCTGCGGGTGCTCGAGCCGGTCGCCTCGACCGAGCGGGGGCGGCGCCACTGGCTCGCCGACCCGGCCCCGGTCGGGACCGTGCTCGAGCGGCGAGGGGAGCTGACCAAGCTGCGGGTGGGCGCGCAGGAGCGCTGGGTCGAGGCGCCGCGCCTGCTCGAGCCGGCCGATCCGTTCCCCGCCTCGCAGCTCCACTCCGGCGCGCGCGTGACCGCGCTCTGGAACGGCGAGAGCCTCTACCACGCGACGGTCGTCTCCGTCGCGGGCGGACAGGTCACGCTGCGCTGGCACGACGGCAGCGAGGCGAGCGCCGTGCCCCTCTCGGACGTCGTCGAGGTCTGGTAGGCGCGATCAGCGCGCGCGCATCTCGGCCACCGAGTGCGCGATCAGCTCCGCCAGGACGCGGAGATCGATGTCGCCGAGGTTGCCGATGTACAGGCAGGACTTGCCCGTCTCGTGCTTGCCGAGCTTCGCGAGCAGCTCGTCGTACCGCTCGAACCCGGGCATGATGTAGAGCACGAGCTTCGCCTTGCGGGGCGAGAAGCCTACGAGCATCCAGTCGACCTCGCGGCCGCTCTCGTAGCGCAGGAGCTTGCTCCCGAACCCGACGATGCTCCCGCCCCACATCTGCGGGGCCTCGCCGACGATCTCCTCCATCATCCGGCTGACCGTCCACGCGTCGGCGCGGCGCCTCTCGTTCGGCACCGCCTCGAGGAAGTCGGCGACGGACGAGTCGGTCGGCCGCGTCTTCAGGTCGGCCGGCTCGGGCGCCTCGGGCTGCTTCTTCTTCGAGACCGCGGCCTTGGCCGCGGAGAGCGCCTTCTCGGTCAGCTCGCTCGCCTTCTCCGCGATCGCGCTCGCCGCCTCCGCGACCCGAGACTTCTTCTTCTTGGCGGGCGCCTTCTTGGAGGAGCTCTTCGCGGGCTTCGAGGAGGCCTTCTTGGCGGGCGCCTTCTCGGAGGCGCTCTTCTTCGCGGCGGGCGCCTTCTCGGAGGCGCTCTTCTTCGAAGTGGCTTTCTTGGAGGTGGCCTTCTTGGCGGTGGCCTTCTTGGCGGTGGCCTTCTTCGAGGTGGCCTTCTTGGCGGTGGCCTTCTTTGCGGTGGCCTTCTTTGCGGTGGCCTTCTTGGCGGTTGCCTTCTTGGCGGTTGCCTTCTTTGCGGTGGCCTTCTTCGCGGTGGCCTTCTTGGCGGTGGCTTTCTTGGCGGTGGCCTTCTTTGCGGTGGCCTTCTTGGCGGTTGCCTTCTTTGCGGTGGCCTTCTTTGCGGTGGCCTTCTTTGCGGTGGCCTTCTTGGCGGTGGTCTTCTTCGCGGTGGCCTTCTTCGCGGTGGCCTTCTTCGCGGTGGCCTTCTTGGCGGTGGCCTTCTTGGCGGTGGCCTTCTTCGCGGTGGCCTTCTTCGCGGTGGCCTTCTTCGCGGTGGCCTTCTTCGCGGTGGCCTTCTTCGAGGTGGCCTTCTTCGAGGTGGCCTTCTTTGCGGTGGCCTTCTTCGCGGCGGCCTTCTTGGGGGCCTTCTTCGCGGCGGCCTTCTTGGGGGCCTTCTTCGCGGCAGCCTTCTTGGGGGCCTTCTTCGCGGCAGCCTTCTTGGGGGCCTTCTTCGCGGTGGCCTTCTTGGGCGCCTTCTTGGCGGCGGCCTTCTTCGGCGCCTTCTTGGCGGGGGTCTTCTTCGCCGCCTTCTTGGACGCGGTCTTCTTGCTGGTCTTCTTCGGGGAGGCCATGTCGAAAAGCTCCTGTCGTGCTCGGCGGGAGCGCCGGTCATGCCTCAAAGTCGGCGCCGCGTCGAGCGCGGCGGAGCTCAGATCTCGAGGAGGATGGCGACCGACGCGGTGACGAGCGAAGCGAGCGTGATGAGCGCGAGGCGAAAGCCCACGCGTCGAGCGCGCGCGAGATGTCGGCCGAGCGCCGCCTCGCGTGAGCCGAGCACGAGGAGCGCGTCGGGCGGACACGGCGCGTACGCCTCACGAAACGTCATCGACGCGATCGCGCAGTTCGACACCAGGGTCGCCGCGCTCGGGTACACACGATCCGGCTCGGGCGACGAGACGCGATCGTCCGGCACGTGGACGCGGTGGGAGCCGTCGGTCGCCTCGAACCGGAGAGGGCCGCCGTCCTCCGATGACGAGACCGTGCCCTCGAGCGTGAAGGGCGGGCGGAACAGGAGGCGCAACGAGACCCCGAGGCGCCCGAGCCGGAAAAGCGCGATGGCCAAGCTGAGCAGGGCGAGGAAGAGCGCCGCGCTCGCCGTCGACGTCATCGCCTGCCGTATCCGGGCCCCGGGGCCGAGGGGGATCGGCGCGCCCGCCGCGTCGAGCCGGGCTTCGACTCTTCGCTCGCCGCGGTCGCATTGCACGATCTGCCCGCCGTCCGCTCCTTCGCTAGCGCTGCACTCCGGCCACTCCGTTCCCAGCACCCGATCGACGAGCGCGTCGCGTGGGAGATCGAGCGTGCGCTCGCCCTGCGCGGACCGGATCGTCACGCGCGTCCGCGAGGCCCGCGCCGTGACCCCGTACGACTCGAGGCGGGCCCCTTCGCTCGAGACGACCTGGAAGTAGCGGGGCGAGAGGAGCGCGGCGCCCAGCGCGAACGCGAGGGCGAGGAGACCGATCGACGTCGCGCCGAACAGCGGCGTGGACGCCCCGGCGAGCTGCGTCGGCGCGTCGTTGCGGCGCTCGAGTCGCAGGTACCGCAGCGTCAGCGCCGCGCCGCTGATCGGCACCGCGGCCATCCAGACCACGAAGGCGACCGCACCCGCCACGACGATCGCGGAGCTCGACTGCAGGACGAGCTGACCCAGCCCCATCGCGACCACGGGCACGGGGACGAGGAGCGCCACGGCGATCGCGGCGCACAGCGGCGCGAGCCGCGACAGCCGATCCCCGCCCGCGAGATCGATGGCGCGCACGAGGCCCTCTCGGACCGAGAGCTTCGACTGGATCGTCGCGATCGGCGTGAAAGCGATCGGCGCCAGCGCGGCGCCCATCAGCGCGCCTGCGAGCGTGTAAGTGCCGACGGATGTCCAGAAGTCACCGTCCGCCACCGAGACCCCGAGCGTCGCGGCGAGCCCGAGCAGCATCGCGAGCCCGAACGCGATCACCCCTGGCGTGAAGCGGGTGCGAGGCGGGGCCCCGCCCGCCGCGAGCGTCAGCTGCTCGAGCAGCACCGCGCTCCCAATGGCCACGACGAACGCGCCGATCCCGCAGCAGGGGAGCGCGGCGACGCCAGCGCCGATCATCGCGGTCGCAGCCAACAGCTGCCACGGCCGCCGCCCGAGCAGGCCCCAGATCGTGGGCAGCGCGTCGTGCGAAGACGTCTCACTCGGCGAGCTCATGTTCGCCACTCCGGTGGCGCCTGCCCTGTCGGCGCGCTGTCCACGTCGCTCACCATGACACACGCTCGTCCCGGTGTCCGGGAGAACGGCGCGGCGCTCACGGCCAGCCCGCCAGCACACCGAGGGCGGCGAACACCAGCAGCCCGAGCGCGACGGTCGCGCCGCGGAAACCCAGGCGACGCGCCCACCCGGCGCATCGCGCCGCCTCGTCCTCCATCGTGCCCATGATCAGCTGCGCGCCCGACGGGAGCGGCGCGAGCGCGTCGCGGAAGGTCATCGACGCGAGCGGCGCGTCGGCGCAGAGCAGGGCCGGGCCGCCGAGCGCGGTCGGTCCGCGCGCCCGTCGCGCAGGGACCCGCACCCGCTGGGTTCCGTCGGCGGCCGCGAAGACGAGCCCGTCCGTGTCGTGGGTCACCTCGCCCTCCGTGGCGAAGCGCGGACGCAAGCGTCGACGGAGGCGCCATCGCACGGCCACCACGCCCAGCAAGGAGACGAGCAGGATGCCGAGGGCGGCTGACGCCGAGACGAGGGTCACGCTCCCGACCGCGTCTCGCAGGCGCTCGCCGAGGGGGCGCGCGATCGGCGCTCCGTCCGCGTCGAGCGCCACCTCCCAGCGCCCGGCGGAGGTGTCGCACGCGAGCGTGACGATCCCGACGCGCGTCTCCGCGGCGCAGGGCGCGACCTCGAGATCGTGCTCGGGGATCAGCTCGTGCCGGCTGCGTCCGTCGACCCGGATCCGCCCCAGCCGTCGGCTCAGAGTGAGCTCTCCGACGCGCAGGTCGTGGCTGAGCTCCACCCCCGAGAGCGGATCGGTCGCGTCTCCCACGCGCGCATGCCGTGGGGGCAATGTCATCGCGGCGAGCGCCATCGCGAGGATGCAGGTCCCGAGCGCGGCCGCGCCGACCACCGGGACCCCGATCGGGCTCGCGCGAAACGTCGGCGGCTCGGACTGCAACCGGCGGTGGCGCGCTGCGAGCACTCTCAGCAGCGCGGGGAGGCCCACGAGCCAGATCGAGAGCGCAGCGGCGCCCGGCCCGACCGCGCCCAGGTCGCCGCCGAGGAGCTGCGCTCCCGCGGCCGTCATCACGGGGAAGCACGAAGCGAGGAGCGCGCAGCCGACGGCGCAGATCAGCGCCACCACCTCGACGCGGTCGCGGCCCGCGTCGTCGATCGCGCCGAGCAGCACGCCCGCGCCGTCGGGGTTCCCGCGCGCCGCGCGGATGGGGGCGTACGCGAGGGGGCTGAGCAGCGCCCCGCCCAGACCTGCGGCCGCGGCCGCGGTCAGGTGGGTGGGGAGCCCCAGCTCGCGCGCGACGACCCACGCGCCCAGCGACGCCAGCATCACCCCGAGCGCGAGCCCCGCGAACAGGACGCCGGAGACGGCGCGGACCGGCTGCCCCATCAGCCGCGCCAGGAGGTGGCTCGCCCCGACGCCGACCAGGACGAGGCCGAAGCCGACGACCGGCGCGGTGAGGACGCCGACGCCGACGACCGCCGCCCACACGGCGGCGAGTCCCCACGCGCGCGGTTCGGTGGGCGCGTCTGTCGTGTCCACGTCGCTCACGATGGCGCACCCTCGCTCCGACCGCCCGGGGCTCGACTCATGGGCTCCGATCCGCTACTCGACCGGCCATGAAGGTCATGGTCATCGGCAGCGGCGCGCGCGAGCACGCGCTCGCGTGGAAGCTCGCCCAGTCCCCGCAGGTCGAGGCGGTCTTCAGCGCGCCCGGCAACCCCGGGACGGCGGCGCTGGGCACGAACCTGCCCGAGGTGAAGGCGACCGACATCCATGCGGTGGTAGCGGCGGCGAAGGACGCCGGGGTGGAGTTGGTCGTCGTAGGACCGGAGGCGCCCCTCGCCGCTGGCCTCGTAGATGCGCTGGAGGCCGAAAATGTTCCCGCGTTCGGTCCGCGCCAGGCCGCGGCGCGGCTCGAGGCCTCGAAGGGCTTCGCGAAGGACTTCATGAAGCGCTTCGACATCCCGACCGCGGCCTACGGCACGTTCGAGGATCCCGAGGCGGCCAAGGCGTTCGTGCGCGCGCGCGGCGAGGCCATGGTCGTCAAGGCGGACGGGCTCGCGGCGGGCAAGGGCGTGGTCGTCGCCGAGACGGTCGAGGAGACCTGCGCCGCCATCGACGAGATGCTGGTCGACGCGCGCTTCGGCGAGGCCGGCGCGCGGGTGGTGGTCGAGGAGAAGCTGGTGGGGCCGGAGGTGAGCTTCCACGCGATCTGCGACGGCACCGGCTACGTCGCGCTCGCCGCGGCCCAGGACCACAAGCGCCTGCTCGCGGGCGACGAGGGCCCGAACACGGGCGGCATGGGCGCCTACTCGCCGCCGCCCATGGTCACCCCCGAGATCGAGGCGCAGATCCGCGCCCAGGTGATCGAGCCGACGCTGAGGGGCATGGCCGAGCTGGGCTGCCCTTTCCGGGGCGCGCTCTTCGTGGGCCTGATGATCGTGGACGGAGCGCCCAGGGTGCTCGAGTACAACGTGCGCTTCGGCGACCCGGAGACCGAGGTGCTCATGGCGCGGTGGGACGGGGACGTGCTGCCGCTCTTCCTCGGATCGGCCCGGGGGGACCTGTCCGGGGTCGCGCCGTCGTGGGGCGCGCCGGCCGCGCTCTGCGTCGTGATGGCGTCGGAGGGCTACCCCGAGCGCTATCCGAAGGGCCGGACGATCGCCGGGATCGACGCCGCGAACGCGATCGAGGGGGTCACGGTCTTCCAGGCCGGCACCCGCCAGGAGGGGGAGCGGACCGTCACGAGCGGAGGCCGCGTGCTCTGCGTCACGGCCACCGGGGCCGACGTGCGCGAGGCCGCGAGCCGCGCCTACGCCGGGGTGGACGCCGTCGCGTTCGAGGGCGCGCAGCACCGCCGTGACATCGGATGGCAGGCGCGTGGCGACGCTTGATGTATCCTCCGGCGCCGTGAGCCGACGAGACCGCATCGACGAGGTCGTTTCGACCCTCCTCGCACCCCTCCTCGAGAAGGACGGGGCGACGATCGAGGTGGTCGGCTTCTCGGGATCCGTCCTGACCCTCCGCCTCGGGGGCACCCTCGCGGGCGACCCGAGCGCCGCCTACGTCAAGCGGGGCGTCATCGAGCCGGCGATCCAACACGCGGCCGGCCGGGACATCGAGATCGTCTACGAGCGCGCGCCGACCGCCTGACGCATCTACTCTTTTGACAGCCGCGAAGAAGCTCGGGTACACCAGCACCGTGGCGCTCATCGAGACCGAAGAAGCCGCCCGGCGCCTCGCCCGGGCCATCGCCAGCGATCTCTCTCTCTACAACGAAGAGAAGATCGTGCAGGGCATCACGGGCGACAACCTCTTCGACGCGCTCGCCGAGGAGATCGAAGAAGGGCGCGCGCTCTTCAAGAGCCGGGTCGCGCCGGAGCTCTACTCGAAGAACTTCTACGACCGCGCCATCGTCGACATCCTGGTCCGCTCCAAGGGCCACGTGCAGTCGAAGCTCTGGTAGCGCTTGGCGCTCCCGCGCGAGGCGTACGTCGTCCTCCCGGAAGAGGAGGGCGAGCGCATCGATCGCGTCCTGGCCGCGCGGGATCCCGAGCGCTCGCGGTCCACGATCAAGCGCTGGATCGACGAGGGCCGCGTCACGCTCGACGGAGCGATCGCGCGCCCGAAGGACAAGCCCCGCGCGGGGCAGCGCATCGAGGTCCGGCCGGCGCCGCCGCAGACCACCGACGCGGTGCCGCAAGACCTCCCGCTCGACGTGCTTCACGAGGACGCCCAGGTCATCGTGTTGAACAAGGCGCCGGGCATGGTGGTGCATCCGGGCGCGGGTCACCCGGACGGCACCCTCGTCAACGCGCTGCTCCACCACTTCGGCGCGCTCCCGGGGGACGACCCGGAGCGGCCGGGCATCGTGCATCGCCTCGACGCGCGCACCAGCGGCGTGATGGTCGTGGCCCGCAGCGACGTCGCCAAGGCGCGCCTGCAGGCGCAGTTCGCAGCCCACGATCTCGAGCGGGCCTATCTCGCGATCGCCCTCGGGGAGGTCGCCGCGCAGACGTTCTCGACCTTGCACGGTCGCCATCCGCGGGATCGCAAGCGCTTCAGCGGTCAGGTCAAGCGCGGCAAGCGCGCCGTCACCCACGTGGCCCCCGTCGAGGCCCTCCACGGCGCCACCCTCGTGCGCTGCACCCTCGAGACGGGTCGAACGCACCAGATCCGCGTGCACCTCTCCGAGGCGGGCCACCCGCTCCTCGGTGATCCCACCTACGGCCGGCGCCCGAAGGACGCGCGCCTGCGCGCCGCGCACGACGCCCTCGGCCGCCAGGCGCTCCACGCGGCCGTGCTCGGCTTCGTGCACCCCACCACCGAGGAGACGCTCCGCTTCGAGTCGCCGCTCCCCGCCGACTTCCAGGCGGCGCTCGACGCGCTCAGAGAGCTAGCAGGGTGAAGAAGAGTCCGACCGCGTGCCTCTGGGGCGGGACGCGGCGCGCTTCGCCCGGGGTCGCTCCTCCGAAATGCTTCTGCATTTCGTCGTCGGCCCCGCGCGAATCGCACCACGTCGCGCTCCCAGATTCATCACGGCGACTTCGTCATCAACCTGCCAGGCGCTCGATGAGGCCCTTCGCGTTCGACTCCATGTCGATGTTGCGGAAGACGCAGTAGGTCGTGTCGGCCTGGGAGCGCTTGCAGACGTCGGCGATCTGGTCGAGCGCGTCGTCGTCGTAGCGCGAGCGGTGCCCGGCGGGGCCGGGGAGGGTGAGGTAGGCCGTCCGTCCGGGGCCGGGCGCCTCCGGGAGCGTGAGCGGATCGAACGCGCCGATCGCGCCGGTCGCCTCGCAGAGCTTGTCGACCTGCGTCTTCTTCCAGTGAGGCGCGTCGAGCACCGCCTGCGGCGCGCCGCTCGGCAGGTTCGAGAGCGTCTTCTTGATCCGGGTCGTGACGGCGCCCTTGTGCGCCACCTCCTCCGGGACGCGGAAGACGAGCGCCTGCGCCTCGAGCTTCTTGCAGAAGCTGAGGATGTTCTTCAGCGCGCCGTCGGTCTCGCTCGCCGCGAAGCCGCTCGCGCCGATCTCGGCCGGCGCCAGCGCGGTGAAGACGAAGCCCTCGGGCGCCTCGCGTTGCCAGCGGCGCAACGTACCGGTGCCCGGGATGCCGATCTCCGTATCGGAGATCTCCACCGCCATGAGCTCTTGGAGATAGCGGCTCACCGCGATCGGGAAGCCGGAGCACGCGACCACGAACATGCGGCGCAGGGTACAGAAAGCCGCGCCGATCTCACAGGGGGGCTTTTCGTCGACGCTCTGCCCGCCTGTTCAGGGTGCATCGAAGACTATCCCTCGCGGTCCCGAGTCCGCTACGATGGCGCCGGTGACTTGGCTTGGGGTGGAGAAGCGGGGGCGCGCCGCGACGCTCGCGTTCGCGTCGCTCGTGTTCGTGGCGGCGCTCGGCACGACCGGGCCGGCCGCGCAGGCGCAGGGCGCTCGCTACTACGACATGCAGCTCTTCCTCCCGCCGGCGGCGGGCGGCAGCACCTTCACCATCGCGCGCCCCTCGGTGCCGCGGCACCTCAACGCGGTCTTCGGGATCGCCGGCAACTACGCGCTCGACCCGTTCGTGCGCTCCGAGACGGTGAGCGGCGGCGCGGTCCTGTTCCCGGCCGCGCCCGTGATCCGTCACTACGCGCAGCTCGAGGCGATGGCGGCGCTCGGCCTCTTCGAGTTCCTCGAGCTCGGCGTGGTCGTGCCGGTCACGATCGTCGACGGCGCGATCGATCCGCTCGAAGCGACCTACCGCTACACGACGCAGGCGGGCATGGGAGACATCCGCCTGAGCGCGAAGATCCCGATCTTGCGAGGCGACTTCTCCCTCGCGGCGCGCTTCGTCGCCCAGCTCCCCAGCGGCGACTGGAACAACTACTCGGGCAACGAGTACTGGATCGCGACGCCCAGCGCGGTCGTCGCCTGGGATCCCGGGCCGCTGACGATCTCCGGCGAGGTCGGCTATCGGCTGCGTCAGCGCCGGGCGATGCCGGGCTTCGAGCAGGACGACGAGATCCACGTCGCGGCCGGCGTCGGGGTGCCGGTCATCGAGGAGCTCGAGATCATCGCGGAGTCGCAGCTGCGCATCGGCGTCGGCGGGCGCGAGCTGCGGTCCAACGAGGTGCCCTGGGAGGTCGACGCCGGCGTGCGCATCTGGCCGATCCGCGGCCTGTCGATCGAGCTGGGCGCGGGCACCGGGCTCCTCGCTGGCTACGGCGCGCCCCCGCTCCGGGTCTTCGCCGCGCTGCGCTTCGCGACCGAGCAGGGGGACTCGTGTGACGCGGGGCCCGAGGACTTCGACGGCTTCGAGGACGGTGACTTCTGCGCCGACCCCGACAACGACGGTGACGGCATCGAGGACGCCGCCGACGAGTGCGTCAATGACGCCGAGGACATGGACCGCTTCCTCGACGAGGACGGCTGCCCGGACACCGACAACGACGCCGACGGCGTGCCGGACGAGACCGACAGCTGCCCCACGCAGTCCGAGGATCGCGACGGCTTCCAGGACGAGGACGGCTGCCCCGAGCCGGACAACGACGAGGACGGCGTGCCCGATGGGCTCGATCGCTGCCCGATGGAGCCCGAGGATCGCGATCGCTTCCAGGACGAGGACGGCTGCCCCGAGCCCGGCCCCGAGGCGGCGAGCGTCACGGTCACGGACACGCGCATTCTGATCTCCGAGCGGATCTACTTCGACTACGACCGGGACACGATCCGCGACGTGTCGATGCCGCTCCTCGATCAGGTGGCGGACGTCATCCAGGAGCTGCCGCAGGGCCTGCGCGTCAGGGTGGACGGCTACTCCGACGATCAGGGCGTGCGCGCCTACAACGTCGACCTCTCCTATCGCCGCGCGCGGGCCGTGGTGGAGTACCTCGCGGGCCGCGGCGTCGAACGAGATCGCCTCGACTATCGGGGCTATGGCCCGGACAACCCCGTGGCGCCGAACGACTCGCCCGAGGGCCGCGCCCTCAACCGGCGCGTCGAGTTCACCATCCTCCAGCAGGGCGAATCGGCGGGCGGCGGGCGCCGGCGTTGATCGCCATTCGTGGTAAAGCGGCTCGCATGCGCGCCGCGCCCGCTCTCTTGCTCGCGCTCAGCCTCGGCCTCACCAGCTGCGGCGGCGTCGATCCCGGGCGCACGCCCGAGTCGACGGTCAGCGCCTTCGCCTCGGCGCTCCGGGAGGGGCGGACGGAGGACGCCTACGGCCTGATGAGCGACGGCTACCGCCGCAGGGTCAGCCTCGAGGAGTTCCGTCGCTACGTCACGGACTACCCGGCCGAGGTGCAGCAGACCGCGCGCGCCCTCTCGCAGCGCCGCGGCCGCGCGGAAGAGGAGGCCGTGGTCGAGTACGGGGAGGGCGAGTCGCTCCGGCTGGTGCGCGAGAGCGGCGACTGGCGCGTGGCGACGGACGTCGTCGACTTCTACGACCAGGCGACGCCGCGCGCGGCGCTGAGGTCGTTCGTGCGCGCCATGGAGCGCCGCCGCTACGACGTCGTGCTCGCCCTCATCCCCGAGGCGGATCGCGAGGGCATGACCCCGGAGCGGATGCAGGAGGCCTGGGAGGGCGAAGGGCGCGAGGAGGTGGAGCGTCTGCTCGCCAACCTCCGCGCCGCGCTCGACAACCCCATCGAGGAGGTCGGCGACCGCGCCACCATGACCTACGGAGATCGCTTCCGAGTGCAATTCGTCCGTGAGGACGGAGTGTGGCGCATCGAAGACCCGGACTGACTTGCTGTTTCGAAGAGAACGGCGCGTGATCTGGTACCATCCGACGCCGTGAGCACTGGCGGCGTGGGCTCTCCCAATCTCGACAGACGACTCCTCCGCTTCCGAACCCGGAGCGGCCAGGAAGACGCGACCGTGCTCGCGCGCGACCTGCTCGACGCGGGGCGACACGCGGACGCGGGTGACGTGCTCGGCAAGGCGCTGGAGAGCGACCCGGAAGACGGCGAGCTGCTCCTGCTCGACGGACGGATCCGGTTCGCGGGCGGAGATCTGCTCGGCGCGCAGGCGGCGCTGCTGAAGGCGGCGCGGTCCCTGCCTCGCAACAAGGAGCCGTTCCGATGGCTCGGAGAGGTGCTGCTCAAGCGCGGGGATCCGGCGCGGGCCGCGAAGGTGCTGTCGCGGGCACGCGCGATCGACGCCAACGATCGCGCGATCCACCTGCTCGAGGAGCGCGCGCTGCGTCTGAGCGAGGTCGCGGCGCGCGCCGGGAGCGAGGAGGCGGCCCGACAGGCGCGCGCGTCGTACGAGCCCCGCGCTGAACCCCAGGGGCCTGCCGACTCCGAGCCGCCCGAAGAGCGCACGGTCATCCGCACCGACCTCACCGAGCAGCTGCGCAGCATGACCGCCACCGCGGACGAGGCGGCCGCGGCGCCCCCGCTGACCGCTCCGTCACCGGACGCCTTCAGCGCCGACTTCGAAGACGAGCCCACCAACGTCGTCGGCGACGAGGCCGTCCTCGACGCGATGCAGCACGTGCGAGGGAGGGTCGCCAGCGAGCCCGTGAGCGGAGAGTACGAGCCCGCGACGGTCATGGAGCCCGTCCGCTCGAAGACCTCCACGTCGCCCGGCGCGGCGGCCGCGCCCATCCCGCCTCCGCCCAAGCGCGATCTGCGCCCCAAGAAGCCGTCCGACTCCCCGTTCGGCGCGTCGGACGACGAGATCGACTCGGCGCTGGGTGCGCTGAGCGGCAAGAAGAAGTCGGCGTTCGCCGACGTGGCCGACCCATTCGCGCCCGCGCCGCCGATGCCTCCGCGCGGCGGGGTGCCCAAGGCGCCCCCCCTCCCGCCGAAGCGCCCGCTCGCGGCCGCGCCCCCCGCCGAGCCGGCGGAGGAGAAGCTCGCGCCCCCGCCCTTCGCGGTGACGGCCGATCCCTTCGCGGCGCCGGATCTGGATCCGGAGCCGGCCGTCGAGGCGCCCGTCCTGGAGGAGCCCGAGCGGCCGCGCGGTCCAGCGCCGGAGCCCTCGCCCCCCGCGCTCGACGCGTCCCCGCCCGAGCCCGCCGCGGACGCCCCGCTGGGCGGAGAGTCGAAGGAGAACGTCGACCAGATCCTGCGGATGCTGAAGGACGAAGGCCTGTTCGAGCCGCCCACGGGCACGGCGACGGGATGGGCGAACCGGGCCGAGGTCAAGAAGAGCGAGCGCGGCGGCACGCGCGTCGGGGTCTGGCTCGGCGTCGTCTGGGTGCTCGCCCTGCTCGCGGGCGGCGGCGGCTGGTACGGCTGGCAGGAGTGGCTCGAGTACCGGCACGCCGAGGCGGCGCGCTTCGTCGCGATGGCGACCGAGGAGGCCTACGGCGGCGACCACGCGGACCTCGTCGACGCGGAGCGACACCTCCGAGAGGCGCGCGATCTGCACCCGCAAGACACGAGCGGCCCGACGCTGCTGCTCTTCGTGCACAGCCAGCGCGCGCTCGAGGACGGCGCCTTCGAGGCGGGCTACCTGCGGCCCTCGATCGCCCGCGCCGAGCGCATGGAGGGCGAGGAGATCGAGGCCTACCTGCAGGCTGCGCGCGCGGTGATGACGGCGGCCGAGGGAGGCTTCGAGCAGGCGCGCGAGCGGATCGGGCAGGCGCTCGAGGCGCGACCGGACGATCCCGCGATCCTCTACCTCGCCGGGCGGCTCGAGCAGCGCCTGGGCGAGGACGACGCGCTCGGTCACCTCGAGGCGGCGTCCGAGGCCGAGGAGGCCCTCAACGCGCCGCGCATCGCGCTCGCGGAGGCGCGCTACGACGAGGGGCGGGCCGAGGAGGCCCTCGCGCTCCTCGACGAGGTCCTCGCCCGTGACGACGAGCATCTGCGGGCGGGGCTGTGGCGCCGCTTCATGACCTCCGACAGCGACGAGCCCGCGGCCGCGCTCTCGAGCCTGCTGGAGCTGGAGGAGGGGCTGGCGGACCTGGGCGCGCCGACCGACCACGTGCTCTTCCAGCTGACCAAGGCGCGCCTCTCGCGCCGTGAGGGCAACACCGAGGCGGCGGGCGACGCGGTCGACGCCGCGCTGCGGGCGGGCGGCTCCGAGCCTCGGCTCCTGTCCCTGGTGGCCACCGAGGGCCGCCGCGCGGGGCGGCTCGTCGCGTCCGAGATGGCCGCGCGCCAGGCGGTCGAGCGGGCCCCGTCGAACCCCGAGTTCCGGAAGCTCCTCGCGGGGATCCAGCTCGCGCGCCGCAACGGCCGAGCGGCGCTCGCGACGCTCGCAGACATGGACGCGTCCGACCCGGACGTCCTCGAGATGCGCGCGGAGTCGGCGCTGCTGGTGGGCACCGAGGAGGCGCTGACCGCGGCCGCGCAGGGGCTCGACGCCTACGTCGAGGGGACCGAGGACCCGGGGGTCGGGGTGCAGGCGCTCCGCATCCGCACGCACGTCGGGCTCGGGCAGGCGCAAGAGATGCTGTCCGAGGCGCGCGCGTTGGTGCGCGAGGCGCCGGGGGATCCGAGCGCCGCGCTGGCCCTCGGGGAGGCGGCGCTCGCCCTCTACGAGCCGGAGACCGCGGTCGAGGCGCTCGACCAGGTGGTCCGCGCCGACTCCGAGCACGCGGAGGGGCACTATCTGCTCGGCCGCGCCAAGCGCATGGCCGGCGACGCGGAGGGCGCCGAGGCGGCCCTGCGGCGCGCCCTCGAGCTGACGCCCGAGCACACCGAAGCCAAGCTCGCGCTGGGCGGCCTCCTGCTCGACATGGGCAGCTTCGAGGCGGCGGACACGCTCTACACGACCCTCGCGCGCTCCGGGCGCTCGACGAGCGGACGCGCGGTGACCGTGGCGGGGCGCCTCGGTCGCGTGGAGGCGCTCGTGGGCCTCGGCCGACTCGACGACGCCCAGGTGCAGCTCGAGGCGCTGACCGACGACGTCCGCGAGGCGCCGTCCGCGCGCATCACCGCGGCGCGGCTCGCCATCGCGCAGGGGCGCAACGGCGAAGCGGTGCAGGCGCTGCAGCCGCTCGCGCGCGGGGAGAGCCCGGCCCCCTCGGTGCTGGCCCTCTACGCCGACGCGCTCCTCGCGGTCGGGCAGGCGGAGCCCGCGTCGGAGGCCTACGCGGCCGCGCTCGAGGCAGACGCGGGCTTGCCGGAGGCGCTCGTGGGACAGGCGGAGCTCGCCGTGCGCAGCGAGCGCGAGGACGACGCGCTCGAGCTGCTCGGGCGGGCGCAGCGCGTCCTCGAGCAGCGCATCCGGCCGCCGGCGATGCACGCACGAATCCACACCCTGGCGGGCCGCGCGCACCTCTTGCGCGGCCGGTCGGGGGAGGAAGACGCGCGGACCGCGCTCCGGCGCGCGATCGAGAGCGAGGCGGCGCCTCCGGAGGCGCACTTCTTCCTGGGCGAGGCGCTGGCGGGTGAGAACAGCCCGGACGCGCGGGCCTCGTACGAGCGCTACCTGGAGCTCGCGCCGGAGGGCGCCTTCGCCGCTCGCGCGCGCCGCGCCATTCGCTGAATCACACTCCGAGGGCGCGCCTCGACTGGGGCGCCCGTGTGCCTGTGCGGCGTGCCGCACACTTTTCTGCGCCGCAGGCGTGGTGGATCTCACGGCAGCGCGCACGGCACGTCACTTGCGACGTCCGGATGCGATGCGCGCGGTGGCCCGACTTCAGATCACGGCGAGGGAGGTGATCCTCGTCACCCTGGTCGCGCTCGCGCTCATCCGAGGTTGCGCGGCGGTCGACGAGCCGTCCGCCGGCGTCTCGCTCGGCGCCGTGACGCCCACCGAGCTCCCGCGCTGAGCTCAGCTGTCCAGCTGCTCCAGACGGCTCCTCACCGCGCCCGCTTCGGGCGCGGCGGGCGCGACGCGTAGGAAGCGGCGATACGCGCGCGCCGCCTCCGGGGCGCGGCCCAGCCGCTCGTACGTGACGCCCAGTCCCCGCCAGACCTCCGCGCGGCTGGAGTCCGAGTAGGAGGCTTCGCGGAAGAGACGCTCCGCCGTGGAGAGCTGGCCGCGGAGCAGCGCGCGCTGCGCGTCCCGGAGCAGGTCATCGACTCGCTCGTCCGGCGGCGCCGGCGAAGCTGGCTCCATCAGCGCTGCGCCCGGCGGGCTGGACGCGCCGCCGCCTCGGGGGGCTGTGGGGGATGAGCCGGCGCGGGCGGGCGCGCGTTCGCGCTCCGCGCCGGGCCTTCGCGCGGACCGCGCGACGCTCGAGGCCGCGCCCGGGGTCGCGCCCGGGGTCGCGGGTGTCGCGGCCGCAGGTGTCGGGGCCGCCGCAGGTGTCGGGGTGGCCGCGGGGATCGGGGCCGCGGGTGTCGATGCGGCCGGTGCGGGCTCGGTCTCTCGAGGCGGGGTCCCGTCAGGCGAGGATCCGGACCGCTCCGAGGCGTTCGCTTCGTTCGAGAGGGTCCACGCGAGCGACAGCCCCACCGCGAGCGCGCCGAGCGCGAGCGCGGCGATCAGCGGCCAGGGGCGACGGCGGCGCGGCGGAGCGGGCGCGATCATGTCGGGGGCCGTCTCCGCGTCCGACCGCCTGAGCGGCGAGCGCGCGGGCATGGGGGTCGGCGTCGAGGCGCGTCCGGTCACTGCGTGGAGCTCCACCGGCCCCGTGGTCTCGCGCTGGGCGACGCTCCGGAGCCGCTTCACGAACGCGCCGGCCGTGTCGGGCCGACGCTCGGGGTCGCGGCTCAAGGCGTCGGCGAAGATCGCGTCCAGCGCCCTCGGGAGCGGGCGCATCGTCACGTCGGAGAGGCGCGGCGCGGTCTCGGTGACCTTCGCGGTGAGGATCCCCACCACGCTGTCCGCCTCGTGGGGGACGTGTCCCGTCAGCAGCTCGAACGCCACGGCCGCGAGCGAGTAGACGTCTGCCTTGGCGGTCGCGGCGTTCCCCTCCGCGGCCTCGGGCGCCATGTAGTGAGGCGTCCCGAGGATCATGTCGAGCTTGGTGAGCTTGACGTCCGCGTCCCGCAGCGCGGCGAGCCCGAAGTCGACGAGCTTGACCACCTCCCCGCCCCCCGTGTTCGCGAGGAAGATGTTCGCGGGCTTGATGTCCCGATGAAAGATCCCCCGCGCGTGGGCCGCGTCGAGCGCGGAGGCGACCGGGCCGAGCAGCTCACACACGCGCTCGAGCGTGAGCGTCTCGCCGCGCTCGAGCGGGGCCTCCAGGTCCTCGCCCCGAAGGAACTCCATCACGAGGTACGGCGCGCCGTCGTGCAGCCGCCCCAGGTCGAGCACCTGCACGATGTTCGGGTGGCCGATCCCGGCCGCGGTGCGCGCCTCGCGCTGGAAGCGCGCGACCACCGTGGGGTTCTGCCCGTAGTCCCCTTGCAGGATCTTGAGCGCCACCCGCCGACCCAGCTCCACGTGCTCGGCCTCGTACACGTAGCCCATGCCGCCCTCGGCCAGCTGCCGCACGACGCGGAAGCGGTCGGCGACGACGTCACCGGGGCGAAGGAAAGCGCGATTCATGTGGGCCACAGGCCTGGGTTCAACTCAGGGACCGTGCCACCGGCGATCGGTTGGCCGTTTCGGTCGGCGCGCTGTCGACTGTGGGCTCGGCCCGACGATGCGGTGCCGGGCGGACCCTACGACGCCGCGCCGGGACGGGTACGGGTTGCCCGACGATCGCGACCCGACCTATGGTCCGCGCCATGAATTTCGAGCTCACCGAGGAACAGCAACTGGTTCAGCAGATGGCGCGCGACTTCGCCAAGAACGAGGTCGAGCCCAAAGCCCGCGAGCTGGACCGCGAGGCGAGCTGGCCGTCCGATCTGGTGAACCGGATGGGGGAGCTGGGGCTCATGGGCGTCGCGATCCCCGAAGAGCACGGCGGGGCCGGAGCCGACAACGTCAGCTACGCGCTCGCGATGGAGGAGATCGCGCGGGCGTGCGCCTCGACCTCCGTGATCATGAGCGTCAACAACTCGCTCGTCTGTGATCCCCTGTCGAAGTTCGCGAACGAGGACCAGAAGAAGGAGTTCCTCGCGCCCCTCGCCTCCGGGAAGATGCTCGGCTGCTTCGGTCTGACCGAGCCGGCCAGCGGGTCCGACGCGTCCAACATGGACACCGTCGCGGAGGAGGATGGCGATCACTGGGTGATCAACGGGGCCAAGAACTGGATCACCAACGGGCCGCACGCCGACGTGATGGTCCTCTTCGCCGCCCACGAGCGCGGCGCCGGCTACAAGGGCACCACCGCCTTCATCATCCCGAAGGACACGCCGGGGTACGAGCCGCAGCCGCGCGACCACAAGCTCGGCATCCACGCGGCGCACTCGTGCACCGTGTTCTTCGAGAACTGCCGCGTCCCGAAGGCCTACCAGCTCGGCGACAAGGGCATGGGCTTCAAGATCGCGATGAGCACCCTCGACGGCGGCCGCGTCGGCATCGCCGCGCAGGCGCTCGGCATCGCGCGCGCCGCGCTCGAGGAGTCGATCGCCTACGCGAAGGAGCGCAAGGCGTTCGGCGAGCCCATCGCCAACAAGCAGGCCATCCAGTTCAAGATCGCCGACATGGCGATGGAGCTCGACGCGGCGCGCCTGCTCACGTGGCGCGCGGCCTACCTCAAGGACCAGGGCGTGCGGCACTCGCAGGAGTCCGCGATGGCCAAGCTGATGGCGTCCGAGGTCGCGACCAAGGTCGCCCACCAGAACATCCAGGTGCACGGCGGGTACGGCTACTCGACCGAGTACGACGCGGAGCGGCACTACCGCGACGCGCGCATCACCGAGATCTACGAAGGCACGAGCGAGATCCAGCGCATCGTCATCGCGGCGCACGCCCTCAAGGGCTGATCGTCGAGCGGGGAGCAGTACGAAGATGAAGATCAACAATGGCAGCCTCTTCGGCGTGGCGCTCGCGCTCGCGGTGGGATGTGGCGGCGGTGACGCGTCGACCCAGGATGGGTCCGAGATGTCCTCGACGTCCGGAGCGGAGAGGCCGCGGGAGCGGCAAGACGGAGTCGCGATCACCGGGCTGATGGGCACCATCGAGCGCGGTCAGGTCGAGTCGACCATGAACCCGCGCATGGGGCGCTTCATGCGCTGCTTCTCCGCGCGCATGGGAGACGTGGAGTACCTGGCGGGGGAGATCCGGATGAGCTTCCGGATCCACACCGACGGCACCGTCGCCTGGGTCTTCCCGACCACCACGGACATCGGCGACCGCGAGGCGGAGCGCTGCATCCTCGACGTGGCCCGCAGCGCGCGTTTCCCGCGCCCCCGCGGCGGCGAGGCCGAGTTCAGCTGGGGCTTCGGCCTCGACGCGGCCGACGACGTCCGACCGCCGCTCAACTGGAGCGCCGAGGCGCTGGGCGAGCGGACGGCCGAGGTGTCGGGGCTGGCCAGCCAGTGCCGCGCGCGCGGCGCCTACACGGTGACCGCCTACATCTCGCCCGGCGGCGCGGTGCAGGCGGCGGGCGGCAGCATGCCCAGCGCCGGCGACGAGGAGACGCTCGAGTGCATCCTCGAGCAGGTGCGCGCCTGGGAGATGCCCGACCCGGGCTCCTACGCGGCCAAGATCACCTTCGAGGTCCGCTGACATGCAGCTCGAGCTCACCGAGGAGCAGAAGCTCGTCCAGCAGGCGGCGCGCGGCTTCGCCCAGGATCGGCTCGCGCCGATCGCGGCGCAGATCGATCGCGACGAGAAGATCCCGGCCGAGATCCTCGACGGGCTCGCGGAGCTGGGGCTGTTCGGGGTGAACGTGCCCGAGTCGCTCGGCGGGGCCGAGGCGGGCGTGGTCGCCTACAGCCTGGCCATGCAGGAGATCGCGGCCGCGTGCGCGTCCACCGCGGTGACGATGGCCGTGACGAACATGGTCGGGGAGGTCATCGCCCACTTCGGCACGCCCGAGCAGCGCCAGCGCTACAACCCGAGGCTGTGCGGGGGCGAGCTGCGCGCAGGATCGTTTGCGCTCAGTGAAGCCGAGGCGGGCAGCGATCCGGGCGCGATGCGCACCACCGCCACCCGGGACGGCGACGACTGGGTGATCGACGGCAGCAAGCAATGGATCACGAGCGGCGACTTCGCCGGCGTGTTCGTGGTGTGGGCGCGCACCGGCGAGGAGGGCACCAAGGGCATCAGCTGCTTCCTCGTCGACGGGGACGCGCCCGGCCTCACGGTCGGCAAGCACGAAGAGAAGATGGGGCTGCGCGGCAGCTCCACGACCGCGCTCCACTTCGAGGGGGTGCGCGTCCCGGCGAGCGCGCTCCTCGGCCAGCTCGGCGGCGGCTTCAAGATCGCGATGATGGCGCTCGACGGAGGCCGCATCGGCATCGCGAGCCAGGCCCTCGGCATCGGTGAGGCGGCGCTGCGCGAGGGCATCTCGTACGCGAAGGACCGGCGCACGTTCGGCGAGCCCATCGCGAACCGCCAGGCCATCCAGTGGATGATCGCCGACAGCCGCACGGAGCTCGACGCGGCCCGGCTGCTCACGATGCGCGCCGCGTGCATGAAGGAGAGCGGCGTCCGCTTCAGCCGGCAGGCGGCGATGGCGAAGGCGTACGCGAGCGAGTCGGCGTGGAAGGTGTGCGACCGCGCGCTCCAGATCCACGGCGGCTACGGCTACACCAAGGAGTACGCGGTGGAGCGGTACATCCGGGACGTGCGCGTGACGCGGATCTACGAAGGCACGAGCGAGATCCAGCGGATCGTGATCAGCCGCGACCTGCTGCGCTGAGCGAGGGGCGGAGCGGCCAGCGCCGGGAGCGGTCCTCGTTCCAGAGCCAGCCGGCTGGGTCCAGCCACGCCACGGGGCCCAGCAGGCGGCGCGCGCGGACGTAGCGACGCACCTCTCGCCCGAGGCCGAGCGCCGCGAAGGGCGCCGCGAACGCGGCGCTCCAGCCGGCGAACCAGAGCCCGGTGGACACGAGCGCCTCGTGGGAGGGCAGCTGCCCGTCGACCAGCGCGCTCGCGTGCGTCGTGAGGAGCCCCGCCGTCGTCAGCACCGTGACCGCCACGGAGACGAAGAACAGGAACAGCGCGACGGCGCGCCGGACCTCTTCGCGTACGGGGGGCAACGTCACCCGACGCGGCTGCCCGTGTCCCCCGCGGCCGTAGGGAGGCCGGTCGGTGGCCAGATCCAGCTCCGCGGGCATGCGATCGGCCATTCTTCGGAGCGCGTCGAGCGTCAGCATGACCCCTCGTTGACGTCATACCGCAGCGAGGCCTAGGCTGCTCGTTCACTGGGGGAAGGCTCTGGCAGGAGTTGGTTCGGCGAATAACTCGTCGAACCAGCTCCCACGCTGGAGCGTATTGAGCTTCGGGCCGTCGTCGGCGCCCTACTCGGGCGCCGTCGTGCGCGCCGAAATTGGAGGAGAGATGAAGAATAAATTGGGATTGTGGCTTCGCCTCGGCGCTCTGGGCGCCGCGGCGGGGGCGATCGCCATCGCAGCGCCCCACATGGCGCTCGGTGCCGACCACCTCGACTCGCCGGCAGCGATGGCTGATCCGCCGGCCGACATCAACGACATGTACGCCTGGATGGCTCCGGGAACCGACGAGGCGAGCGGGAACCTCAACCTCGTCGCGACCGTCGCGCCCTTCGCCACCGGGGACAGCATGTTCTCGGACGCGGTGACCTACGTCTTCCACGTCGAGAGCCGCGCCGCCTTCGGCGCGCCGGACGTGACGGAGACGCGCGTCCTCTGCCAGTTCTACTCCGAGACCAACCTGGAGTGCTGGGTGCTGGCCGCCGACGACAGCGTCGTGGCGTACGTCGAAGGCGACCCGAGCGACGAGGCCGGCCTGACCAACGCCGACGAGAACGTCCGGGTGTACGCGGGTCTTCGGAACGACCCGTTCTTCTTCAACCTCGGCGGCTTCAACAACACCATCGACACCGTCCGCACTGCGGCGTCCTCCCTCGAGTTCGACGCGGCTGGCTGCCCGACCGTGGACAGCGACACCAGCGGTCTGCTCGTGCGTCAGCTGAGCAGCAACACGACGCCCGACCCGTCGGACCCGAGCATGGACACGCCGGCCACGGATGACTTCGCGGCATCCAACGTGCTCGCGCTGGTCGTCCAGCTCGACAAGACCCTCGTCAACTCCGGTGGAGACACGCTCTCCATCTGGGCCAGCACCCACCGCGCGGAATGAGGGAGACCATCATGAACAAGCGCAACATCATGCTCCTCGCAGTCCTCTCCGCCTTCTCGCTCGCGTTCGTCGGTTGCGACGACGGCGTCGAGGGCGACCCCGACACCGGCGTCACGCCGGATCCGGACGGCGGGATGATGGATCCCGACACCGGCGTCGATCCCGACCCCGACGGCGGGATGATGATGGCCGAGCCCCGCGGCATGGAGAACCCGCCCATCCCGGGCGCGGGCAGCCAGATCGACCGCATCGGTCGTCCGGCGGTCAGCACCGCGACCATCGCCACCTTCAACGGTGACGAGACCGAGCGAGGGATGACCAAGGACGCGTACAACGCCGACATGGACCGGGCGAACTGGGTCACGACCTGGGCACCCGCCATCGCCGGCGCGCTCGCCATCTACGACGGCGCCGACACGAACTGCGGCAACCAGCTCGCGGCCACGCCCGTCGAGCCCGGAAACCCGATCCCCGCGGATCGCTACGCGACCCTCGCGGGCGTGCTCGCGGACGACGTGGTCTACGTCAACTCCACGACCGATAACTGCTTCCTCTACATCGGCGTCGAGGCGCAGGCCCTCGGGCTGCTGCCCGACGGCGGCTGTGGCGGACGGATCCCCTCGTACGACGTCATCCGAACGTCCTACTCGGTCTTCATCGCCGGGACGCTGGCCGACATCGACGACGGCATCGTCGCTGACGACGCCGAGGACACCACGGATCCCGACACCTTCCCGTTCCTCTCGGCCCCCCTCTGAGGTAGTCGAGCCATGACGCGCAGCGCCTCCTCCGCCCTCCTCCTCTCGCTCACGCTCACGCTGATGGCGTTCGGGTGTGAGGGCGTGGAGGTGGCGCCGCCGTCCACTCTCTCGACCGAGATCGAGGCCGACCAGCCACGCGCCGTGCCCGTCGACACCGCGCGCCGGACCACGAGCGGCACCGTCGCCGTTCGCAACCTCGACGCTCAGATCAGCAGCCTGCGCGAGCAGCTCTCCCGCAGCCCGAGCCGCCAGGATCTCCGCGGCCAGCTGGTCGACCGACTTCTGATGCGCACCGCGTATCTGGGGCGCTTCTCGGACTTCGACGAAGCCGACGCGCTCACGACAGAGGGCCTCGCCCTGAGCCCGGAGTCCCCGGCCGCTCACGAGTCCCGCGCCGCGTTCCTGACCGGCGTCCACCGATTCACCGAAGCCTCCGCGCACCTCGACCGCGCCGAAGCCCTGGGCGCGCTGCCCTCGGGCATCGAGCGCGCGCGGGTCGTCATCGCCATCGCGACCGGCGTCGACCCGGAGGGCACCGAGCGCCGCGCGGCCGCGCTCGCGGAGGAGGGCTCCTTCGGCGCCCGGACCACGCACGCCACCGCGCTCGCCGCGGCCGGCCGCTTCGAGGAGGCCGACGCGCTCTACGTGCGCGCGCTCGCCGAGTACCGCGACACCTCCCCGTTCCCTCACGTCTTCGTCTCGTTCGGGCGCGGCGTGATGTGGGCCGAGATGGCCGACGAGCCCGAGGTCGCGGTCGGCCTCTATGGCGAGGCGGTGCGCCGCCTGCCCGACTATGTCGTGGCCAACGTGCACCTGGCGGAGCTCGAGGCGGAGCACGCGCGGCTCTCCGAGGCGCGAGGCCGGCTGACCCCGCTCGTCGAGCGGGACGATCCCGAGCCGGCCGGGCTCCTGGCCGAGCTGACCGACGACGCGTCCGAGCGCGCCGCGCTGATCGAGCGGGCTCGCGCACGCTACGAGGTGCTGCTCGCGTCGCACCGCGCGGCGTTCCTCGACCATGGCGCCGAGTTCTTCGCCGGCCCTGGAGCCGACCCGGATCGGGCGCTCGCGATGGCGCGCGAGAACCTCGAGAGCCGCCGAAATGGCCGCGCCTTCGTCGTCGCCATCGAGTCCGCGCTGGCCGCGGGGCAGCCCGCGGAGGCGTGCGCGCTCGCCCTCGAGAGCGAAGACCAGCGCCGCTACCACCCCGTGCTGGATGGCCTGGTCGAGGGCCTCGCCTGCGAGTGAGGATCAGTCCGGGAAGAAGCCGCGGCGGCCGCGGCGCCGGACGCGCGCGCCCAGCGTGATCAGGTCCACGCCGGCCCGGAGCGCGCCCTTGGTGCTGAGCTTGCTGCCGCCGACGTCCTCCCACTGACTGAGCGGGACCTCGATCATCTCCGTCGGCGCGAGGCCGCCCGCGAGCAGCCGGCCGAGGAGCTCCACGTCGAAGGACCAGCGGCTCGAGAACGGCGCCTCGAGCGCGGCCCGCAGCGCGGGCGTGTCCCGGAAGAGCTTCGCCCCGCACTGGGTGTCGTAGACCGTCAGCCCGAGGACGAAGCTCGCGGTGGTCGCGAAGGCGCGGCCCAGATAGTGGCGCGCGGGCTTCCGATCGATGGCCGCACCCAGCCGCGCCACGCGAGAGCCGAGCGCGACGAGCGCCTCGCTCCGCACCAGCTCGTCCTTCAGACGCACCACCTCGGCGGGCGGCGTGGCGAAGTCGGCGTCGATGTACCCGACGATCGCGTCCCCGAGCTTCTCGGCCCGGTTCAGCGCGAGCTGCATGCCGCGCCGCACCGCCTCGGCCTTGCCGCGGTTCTCGGGGAGCACGTCGAAGGAGGCCCGATAGCCGACCGCGGCGCACAGCGCGGCGAGCCGGTCCGCGGTCCCATCGGTCGAGCCGTCGTCGACGAAGAGCACCCGCGTCCCCTCGAAGGCCAGCAGCGCCCGGACCTGCCGTTCGTCCAGGCGTTCGGCTTCGTTGTAACAAGGGATCACGACGATCACGGTGGCCAGCTGATAGCACACCCTTGAAGGTGGAGGTCGCGCGCACCATGCTCCGGGCGCCCATGCTGTCTGGACAAGCCCACCTCTATCGCATCGACGAGCTCTACCGCGACGATCACATGGTGATCGTCAACAAGCCGGCGGGGGTCTCGGTGCACAAGGGGTGGGACGCCGCGCCGGTCAACCTGGTCAAGCTCGTCCGGAACCTGATGAAGCGTCGCGTCCACCCCGTGCACCGCCTCGACCGGCCGACGAGCGGCGCGCTCGTCTTCGCGTTCGACGGTGAGACGGCCGGCATGCTGCAAGATCACTTTCGCGAGAAGACCATCGAGAAGCGCTACCTCGCGCTGGTCCGCGGGGTCACCGAAGAGGGTGGCGTCGTCGACCACCCCATCCCGCGCAAGCCCAAGGGCGAGCGCGTCGACGCCGTTACCCACTATCGGCGGCTCGCGGTCGCGCTCGATCGCTACTCGCTCGTCGAGGCCCGCCCCGAGACCGGGCGCCTCCACCAGATCCGCCGGCACATGAAGCACCTCAGCCACCCGCTGATCTGCGACACGCGCTACGGCGATGGACGCGAGAACGACAAGTTCCGTCACGAGTTCGGCCTCTGGCGCCTCGCCCTCCACGCCGCGTCGATCCGCTTTCGCCACCCCCACACCGGCGTGCCCGTCGACATCCAGGCCCCGCTCCCGGACGACCTGCGCGTCCCGCTCGAGCGCATCGGCTTCGTCGCGGGTGACTACGCGCTGGCCTGACGCAGCTCAGTCCTCTGGGTCGTCGAGCGGCTGGGCCTTGCCCTCGATGATCTCGAGCAGGCCTCGCGCCTCCTGAGCGACCTCGACCTCGGGACCCGTCTCGAGGAAGCGCTTCAGGTAGGCGGCCGACGCCGCCTCCTCGCCTCGCGCGTAGTGCGTCAGGCCCATCAAGTAGAGCCCGTCCGGGTCGTCCTTGCTGCGGGCGAGCACCTGCTGACCCATGCGCAGCGCCTGATCGTAGCGGCCGAGCATGCGGAGCGTGTGGCCGAGGTGGATCATCGCGCCGACGTACGCGGGGGCCTTCTCGAGCGCGACGACGTAGGCCTTCATCGCCTTGTCGAACGCGCCCTTCTCGAAGTGGGCGGTGCCGAGGAAGAAGTACGCGTACTCGTTGTCGGGCTGCTCGATCACGAGCCGCTCCAGCTCCTCGAGCGCGCCGTCCACGTCTCCCTCGCGGATCCGCTCTGCGCCCTCTTGGGCCGCGTCCCAGCGATCGCCCTCGTCCGGTCGGTCCGTCATCGCGCCGGAACGTGCTCCGCGCGCGCCCCGTCCGCAACCTGTCCGCGCGCCGTCCCCGTCGATGGGCGTCGACTTCGCTACACGGCGGCGCGAACCACGTTTCGCACTCCGAGGGCCACCTGGGGGCCGAAACGGACCGAGTCCGGCTCGAATGCGCTTGGAACACATCCCGCAGAGTCGGGGCACGGGTGGTGCGCCTGGAGGTCGCATGAGCACGAGAGTCACGCTCGCAGTCATCTTCGTCGTCAGCCTCGGGGCGCTGCCCGGGGTCGCCCGCGCGCAGTACGCTCAGCCACCTCAGGGCTACGGACAGCAGCAGCAGCAGCAGCCGTACTACGGCCAGCCTCAGCCCTACGCGCAGCCTCAGCCTTACGCGCAGCAGCCGGCGCCCCAGGCGCGCACGGTGCGCAGGCCGATCATCGGGCTGATCGTCTCGGGCGCGGTGATGCTCGGGGTGAGCTGGCTCATTCACGGCGCGATCGTCAGCCCGTTCGCCGGGTGGAGCATCGACTCGGGCTTCAACGGGCGCTGGGACACTTTCCGCAGCCTGGGGCTCGTTCCCGTGGCCGGCCCGTGGATCCAACTCGCGATCAAACCGACCGGGTTCACGGAAGACGGCTGGGCGCCCTACCTGGTGCTGGACGGAGTCCTTCAGGCGGCCGGGCTGGTGATGCTCGTGCTCGGCGCGTCGATCCAGAACGAGACGACGGTCTACGCCGACGCGGGCGGCTTCGAGCTGGCGGTGCTCCCGACGGCGGGGGACGGCGCGGCGGGCGTGGCCGCGCTCGGTCGCTTCTGATTTCCTCGTCACTCGGCGCGGAACAGGTCGCGCAGATCGCGGAAGGTCTTGAGCTCGATGGCGTTGCCCGAGGGATCTCGCACGAAGAACGTGCCCTGCTCACCGGGCTCGCCCTCGAAGCGGACCCGGGGCGCGATCGAGAACGCGACGCCGGCCGCCTCGAGCTTCGCGGCCATCGCCTCCCACGCGTCCCAGGCCAGCACGGCCCCGAAGTGGCGCACGGGGACCTGGTCCCCGTCGACCTCGTTGGCCGCGCCTCCCTCGAGCGGCGCGTCGATGAGGTGGGCGCTGATCTGGTGACCGTGGAAGTCGAAGTCGATCCACTTCGCGTCCCGACGGCCCACCCGACACCCGAGCAGGTCCACGTAGAAGCGCTCGGTCGCCTCGAGATCGGTCACGGGGAAAGCGAGATGGAAAGGAGTCATGACGGCCTCAACGGTGGATCAACGGCGGGACGCTGTCCACGCGGGTGGCGCGGAAGCGGACGCCGCCGTCCTCCGTCTGACCTTCGAGCGCGCCCCCGCCGTCGAGCTCGGCCGTCAGCCGAGGCCCGTCTTCCGCGAGGGTGAAGCCGAGCGCGGTCCCGGTCTGCTCCCAGCGGCCCGCGCCATCCTCGTCTTCGGGCCCAACGGCCACGCGGCCGCCGTCGAGGAACACGATGACCCGCTCACCCTGGCCCTCGAGCGCGAGCCGCCAGCGGGTCCCCGCCACGGACAGACACGCCTCCTCGAGAGAGGCCTCACCGTCGGCGCACGCGGCGCGGCCGAACATTCGATCGGCGCGGAAGGTCCAGCGCTGCCCGCGCACGTTGATCGCTTCGCCGACCAGGACCGTCCCGTTGGTGACCTCGGCGCGGTACTCCACGAAGCGATCCCCCAGGAACACCCGAAGCAGCGACCCATCCTGGAACCATTCGTCGCTCGCGGGGCTGGCGTCGCCGTGATCTGACGACCGCACGCGGCCCGCCGCGAGGAGATCGAGCTCGAAGCGATAGGTGCCGCCAGGGCCCTCGGCGGTGACCTGCCAGCGCGTCCCGCGCGCGCTCCAGCACGACGCACCGAGCCGCACCTCATCGGCGGCGCAGGCGCTCTCCGCCTCACCGCCCGCGCCGCCGCCGGAGCCGGAGACCCCGGAAGCGGTCGGGCCGCACGCGCAGGCGAAGAAGAGCGAAGCGACGGCGAGCGGGCGACTCATGGGACGGGAGCATAGCAAGCGGGCAGGGCGGGGCGCGGGGGACATGCGTCGCGGCTGGGGGGGACCGCGGGAGATGGGGCAGGGCGGGTACGCGGACCGCTTCGCCCGCATCCGCATCGATTCGGAGTCCGGTGCCGTTCCCGCATCCGCTGCGGCTCGCGCTCTTGCTCACGCTCCTGCTCGCGCTCCTGCATCCGCGCCCGCCTCCGCGCCCGCTGCCGCGTCCGCTGCCGCTGCCGCTGCCGCGTCCGCTGCCGCTGCCGCGTCCGCTGCCGCCTCCGCTGCCGCTGCCGCCTCCGCTGCCGCGTCCGCTGCCGCTGCCGCGTCCGCTTCCGCTTCCGCCTCCGCCTCCGCTGCCGCCTCCGCATCCGCTGCCGCCTCCGCCTCCGCCTCCGCCTCCGCCTCCGCCTCCGCCTCCGCCTCCGCCTCCGCGTCCGCCTCCGCGTCCGCCTCCGCCTCCGCGTCCGCCTCCGCTGCCGCCTCCGCTGCCGCGTCCACTGCCGCCTCCGCTCCCGCGGCCGCCCCCGCTCCCACGGCCGCTGCCGCTCCTGGCCCCGCTGCCTCTGCCGTTCCTGGCCCCGCTGCCGCTCCCGGTCCCGCTCCCGCTCCCGGTCCCGCTGCCGCTCCCGGTCGTGCTGCCGCTCCCGCTCCCGGTCCCGCTGCCGCTCCCGGTCCCGCTGCCGCTCCGGTCCCACTATCGCTCCCGCGACCGTCTTGCTGCGTGATCGCTGGCGAGTCACAGGCTCTTCGCTCGCCTGCTGGGACAGACTTGGTCGCGCCCCGCTTGCCGCAAGTTTGATGGCACTCGTCCTCCGCCATCGACGGTGCCGGACGCGGGCGGGCGAGTAAAGGAGGCCTACGGCCCCAGCCTTCGGCTGGCTTCGGGCGCTGCGCGCCCTCGTCCTTGACTAGCCCACCCGCGTCCTGCGGCGGGCGGGGTGAGGACGAAGGGTGTCAGGTCGACATCCGGGTTGTCTCCGACGGAGGGGCGAGATGCTCCGGATCACCGAAGA
>JAVJQK010000072.1 GCA_040218145.1 Sandaracinaceae bacterium
GGCGGTGTGAGGACGAAGGGTGTCAGGTCGATACCTGGGTCGCCTCGGACTGGATGAGTCACATGCTCCGGATCACCGAAGAAGCGATCGTTTGGCTGCGCTCGATGAAGCCGATCTGGGAAGAGGTCGCGAAGCACGACAAGAACCTGGCTCGGCAGATGCGCGACAGCGCGGCGAGCGTGGTGGGCAACCTGGCGGAAGGCGAGAGGCGGGGCGGAGGGCACGAGCGCGAGCGGTTCGGCACGGCCTACGGCTCGGCGGGCGAGACCCGGGTGTGGCTGCTCTCGGCGGCGGCTCTCGGGTACGTGAGCGACGAGGCGGTCGAAGGGCCGGCCGACTGGGCGGACAAGGCGCGCGCGACGATGTGGAAGTTGATGCATCGCGGGTAGGGGAACCGCGGGTGGCTCCGGCTTCGGTCGGAGTCACCCGCGTTCCGGTTCGGTCCCCGGCTGTGGGAACGCCGCCCCCGAACCCGCCCCCGACCCCGCCCCCGCCCCCGACCCCGACCTGACAGGCGACGCGCATCAACGCCGCCAGGCGCTCAGGCGTGAGCGTGTCCGCTAACTCCCCCGCCGGTCGCCGGAGCCGGCACTTCCGAACCCGGGCAGGACAGGTCGGAGAGGGCCGCAGCCCCCCCGAGCCTTTCATCTCGCTCGGTAGAGCCTCCGATGCGTCATCCGGGCGACCCGCGTCAGCCCGTCGACGACGAAGTCGGCCTTTGACCCGTCGCAGAAGCCGAATGCGCGCGCCATGCGCACCGCGGTGATCGCCTCGGCGCACGAGCCGGCGGCGGTGCCGATCCTCTCCTTCCGGTGTCCCTTCCGGACTCCGTCCGCCTCGGAGTGATTGAGCGCCACCGACTTGGCGGCGCGGAACAGCTCATCGGCGAGAAACTTGTCGTGCACCCGGACCTGGACCACCAGCGCGTGGACGTGCGGCAGGAGGTTCATCATGAGGTCGAGTGCGGTGCTTGCGTAGGGGATGGTCATGTCACCCCTCCCCGGCGCCTCCGTGTGTGATGCAAACCGTAGTTCCGTTTGCATCACACGCGGAGGTGCCATTGTGGGGGGGGGCGTGGCCATCCCCGAAGCAAGCGCCGCGCGCGACCGAGCGACCTCGGGATCCGTGTGCGATCTCCAAACCCGTGCCCCGCATCGCGGTCTGCGCGGACGGGCCATGACCCGCCCCGCGTCCGCCCCCGCGTCGACCGCCGCACCGAGCCGACTCCCGCTCCCGCCTCCGCGACCGATCCCGATCCCGATCCCGATCCCGATCCCGATCCCGATCCCGATCCCGATCCCGATCCCGATCCCGCTCCCGCCTCCGCGACCGATCCCGATCCCGAACCCGATCCCGATCCCGATCCCGATCCCGATCCCGATCCCGACAGATGACCGGGGGTCTTTTCCAACGCGCGAGCCCGCAAGAAGCCGGGAGATGCAGCGAGAGAGGGCCGCAGCCGCCTCCCCGCGACCGAGTCCGCTTCCGCCTCCGAGTCCGCCTCCGAGTCCGCCTCCGAGTCCGCCTCCGAGTCCGCCTCCGAGTCCGCCTCCGAGTCCGCCCCCGCCTCCGCTTCCGCCTCCGAGTCCGCTTCCGCCTCCGAGTCCGCTTCCGCCTCCGAGTCCGCCTCCGCCTCCGCGACCGAGTCCGCTCCCGCGACCGATCCCGGTTCCCGATCCCGATCCCGATCCCGATCCCGATCCCGATCCCGATCCCGATCCCGATCCCGATCCCGATCCCGATCCCGATCCCGATCCCGATCCCGGTTCCCGATCCCGATCCCGGTCCCGACCCCGACCCCGACCC
This sequence comes from Sandaracinaceae bacterium, assembly GCA_040218145.1. Taxonomy (GTDB): domain Bacteria; phylum Myxococcota_A; class Polyangia; order Polyangiales; family Sandaracinaceae; genus JAVJQK01. The sequence goes on from JAVJQK010000072.1 coordinate 1,807, forward strand.
CGACCCCGACCCCGACCCCGACCCCGACCCCGACCCCGACCCCGCTCCCGACCCCGACCCCGATCCCGATCCCGATCCCGACCCCGATCCCGACCCCGCCGCCCTCGCCCAAAGCCACCTCCCCCAGCGGCGCTCGGTCCACTAAGGTCCCCGCGCCCGCGTGCGCCGCCTTCTCCCACTGCTGTCGCTCCTCCTCGCGACGCCCGCCTTCGCTCAGCCGGAGCAACGCCCCTTCTCACAGGCGGTGCGACGCACCGGGCCGATCTCCCTCGACGGAAGGCTCGACGAGCCGGACTGGGCGCGGGCTCCGATCCTGGGGGACTTCGTCGAGCGGGTGCCGGATCCCGGAGGCACGCCGCCGGTGCGGACGGAGGCGCGGGTGCTGCTCGACGACGGCGCGGTCTACGTGGCGGTGACCAGCTACCTGGCGCCGGGCGAGACGCCGCGGGCGCTCGAGCTGACGCGGGACTCGTTCCGGATCTGGAGCGACGACGCGGTCACGCTCAAGTTCGACGTGCGGCGCGACCGACGCAGCACGGTGGGGTTCGCGGTGAACCCGGCGGGCGCGCAGATCGACTTCGTCGCGCTCGACAACGGGCGGTCGTTCCGGCGTGAGTACGACGCGGTCTGGGAGGCGGGGACGCACGTGCGGGAGGACGCGTGGGTGGCCGAGTTCCGCATCCCGTCCGCGGCGCTGCGGCTGCCGCCGGGCGACGAGCACCGGATCTTCGGCTTCAACGTCACGCGCGATCACAACGCGGAGCAGGCCACCTACGACTGGTCGCACCTCCCGCCGGAGTTCGGCGCGGCGTCGGCGCTGCACTACGGCGACCTCGGCGGGCTCGCGGGGCTCGGGGGAGGGCGCATCCTGATCGTCAACCCGTACGTGCTGGCCGCGTGGCCGGCGCGGCCGGAGTGGAACATGCCCCTCGAGCTGCGCGCGGGCGGCGAGGTGCGCACCCGGCTCGGAGAGGACATCTGGGGCGAGCTCACCTTCTTGACGGACTTCGCGGAGGTCGACCTCGACTCGCAGGTGGTCAACCTCGACCGCTTCCCGCTCTTCTTTCCGGAGCGTCGTCCGTTCTTCCTGACCGGGCTCGACGTGTTCCAGTTCGGCGCGCTCGAGGAGGCGCAGCTCTTCTTCACGCGCCGCATCGGGCTCGACGACGACGCCAACCCCGTGCCCATCTACGGCGGGCTCAAGGCGTACGGGCGGGAGGGCATCTTCTCGTTCGGTGTGCTCGACGTGGCCACGGGCGCCACGGACGCGCAGCCGGCCGCGAACTGGGGCGTGGCGAGGCTCCGCGCGAACCTCGGAGACGCGTCCTACGTCGGCGCGCTCGTCGGCAGCCGCACGAACCTCTCCAGCGAGCAGGGGCTGTTCCCCTCCGAGCTCGACCCCTCGCCGCACTGGTCCGTGGGCCTCGACGGGCTGGTGCGCGCCCTCGACGGCCGGCTCGAGCTCAACGGCTTCGGGGCCTTCACGCACCGCGAGGGTGAGGACGCGGCCGAGGGGCTCGCGGGCCGCGCCGAGGTGCGCTGGAGAGGGGAGCAGTGGATGCCGTCGCTCAGCGCGCTCTACCTGCAGGAGGGCTTCGAGCCCGAGCTGGGCTTCCTCAGGCGACCGGCCATCGCGCAGGGAAACGCCTCGAGCCCGCTCGTGCTCCGTCAGCCCGCCTCGGGGATCCGCACGCTGACGGTCGGGCTGAGCGGCCGCGTCGAGGCGAGCGACACCCTCGACGAGCTGCTGCGGCTGTCGGGCGGCTGGTCGATCGTGCTCGAGACCGACGAGCGGCTGAGCTTCGAGGCCGACGCGGACTACGTGCAGGACGTCGTGCGAGAGCCGTTCACGCTCGTCAACGACGTCGCGATCGAGGCGGGCGAGTACCGCGGCGTGCGCGCCCACGTCGGCTTCGACACGCCCGACAGCCGGAACCCCGTGCTCGGGTTGGACGTGACGGCGCAGAACGCGTTCTTCGGCGGCTCGCTCTATCGCGCCGACGTCAGCGTCTCGGCCGCCTTCGGCGCGCACTTCCGGGCCGAAGTCGGCGCGTCGGGCGCGCTGCTCGACTTCCGCGAGCACGACCTGATCCCGACCCTGGCCTTGAACTCGCTCCTCAGCGTCACGCCGAGCCCGCAGCTCGTCATCGACGCGGTGGGCCAGCTCAACACGGTGCAGGACCGGTTCATCGGCATGCTGCGGCTGCGCTGGCGCTACCTGCCGGGGAGTGACCTGTTCCTGGTCTGGCGCGAGGTCGTCGACTACGAGGGGGTGGTGACCACCGAAGAGCAGGTCACGCTCAAGATCAGCTACCGCTACGACGCGGTCTTGTGAGCCCCATGAAGATCCTCTTCGAGACCGAGCGCTTGATCGGCGGCACCTGGGACCCGGAGCGGCACGCCGAGGCCGCGCTCGAGATCTACGGAGACCCCGAGGTCACCCGCACCATCGGCGGCGAGACCGTGCCCGACGTCGCGACCCTCGCGGCGCGCATGCGCAAGGCGCTCCCCATCTACGAGGAGTGGGGCGAGCCCTACGCCTGGGTGCCGCTCTTCCGCCGCCCGCTTCCCGGGGGCGAGCCGGGCGCGCTCGTGGGCGCGGGCCTCCTCAAGCCTCTCCCCGACGCGAACCGCGAGCCGACGGACGCCATCGAGGTCGGGTGGCACCTGGCCCGCGCCCACTGGGGCCACGGCTACGCCACCGAGGCCGGTCGGGCGCTGATCCATCGCGGCTTCGCCCACCTCGACGTCGACGTGCTCCACGCCGTCGTGGACCCGGGCAACCAACGGAGCTGCGCGGTGGCCGAGCGCTGCGGCATGCGACACGTCGGCCAGACCAGCCGCTGGTACGGCAAGACCCTCGAGCACTTCGAGATCCGCCGCCCGCGCGGATAGCTCCCGAACGCAGAGAGCCCGCTCGACGCGCGAGCGGGCTCCGAGCGAGCGCGAGCGCAGCCTCAGGAGAGGACGCTGGCGAGCGGCGTGTACTCGACCTCGACGTCGCTGGCGACCGCCTCGTAGGTGCAGGCGCCGTCCCAGGTGTTGACGCCCTTGGCGAGCGGCGCGTCCGAGCGGACCGCGGCCTCGACGCCCTCGTTGGCGATCTTGAGCGCGTAGCGCGCGGTCACGTTCGTCAGCGCGAAGGTGCTCGTCATCGGCACCGCGCCGGGCATGTTCGGAACGCAGTAGTGCACGACGTCGTGGAGCACGAAGGTCGGGTTGTCGTGGCTGGTGGGCTTGCAGGTCTCGATGCAGCCGCCCTGGTCGACCGCGACGTCGACGACGACCGCGCCCGGCTTCATCTTCTTGACGAGGTCCTCGGTGACGAGCTTCGGCGCCTTGGCGCCCGCGACGAGCACCGCGCCGATGACGAGGTCGGCGTCGCAGACCGACTCCTCGATGTTCTTCGGGTCGCTGTAGAGCGTCTCGATCTGGCCCTGGAAGATGTCCTCCAGGTACGCCATGCGGTCGTGGCTGACCTCGAGCATGCTGACCTGGGCGCCGAGGCCGACGGCGATGCGCGCCGCGTGGCTGCCGACGATGCCGCCGCCGAGGATGGTCACGTGACCGCGGCGGGTGCCGGGCACGCCGCCGAGCAGGACGCCGCGGCCGCCGCGCTCCTTCTCGAGGCTGGTCGCGCCGACCTGGGTGGCCATCCGGCCGGCGACCTCGCTCATCGGGCGCAGGAGCGGGAGGCTGCCGTCGGCGTTCTCCACCGTCTCGTACGCGATGGCGCGGACCTTCTTCTCCATCAGCTGACGGGTCAGCTCGGGGAGCGGGGCGAGGTGCAGGTAGGTGTAGAGGATCTGGCCCTCGCGGAAGTACTGGACCTCCGACTCGAGCGGCTCCTTCACCTTCATGACCATCTCGGCGGCCCAGGCGTCGGCCGCGGTGGGCACGATCTTGGCGCCGACGGACGTGAACTCCGCGTCGGTGATGCCGGACCCCAGCCCCGCGCCCTTCTGGATGTGGACCTGATGGCCCGAGCGGGTGAGCGCGGCCACGCCGCCAGGGTTGATGCCCACGCGGAACTCGCGGGTCTTGATCTCCGTCGGGACGCCGATGATCACGTTCTCGCCTCCTCTTTCGCGGCGAGCCTAGCGTGCCGTCTCGCGGACGCGAGGGCGGATCGCGCGACGCACCGCGTCACACGTGCGTAACATCACCCGGGCTGGTCGAAAGGGTCAGTCCCAGAGCGCCGCCGCCGCGTGCCGCGCGAAGCGCCACATGTAGCGCGGGCGGAAGTGATAGCTGACGTACGCCTCCTCGCGCAGCGCCGCGATGGCGTCGCCGCTCATCGTCGGGTGCGGCACGCTGGGGCGGAAGCCGGTCAGGGCTTCGGGCGGCAGCGGCGCCGCCTTCGCCTCGAGCGTGGTGCCGGGGTAGGGCGTGGCCACGGTGAACTGCACCGCGAACGAGTCGAGCCGCTTCGCCCAGTCGACCGTCGCGCGCATCGTGCGCTCGTCGTCCTCGGGGAGGCCGAGCAGGTAGTTGCAGATCACGCGCACCCCGAGGCGCTGCGCCACCTTCACCACGCGCTCGATCTGGGCCAGCTCCGGCGGCTTGCGCTTGTGCGCCCCGAGCAGCCCGCGGTCGACGCTCTCCACGCCGATCTCGAGGCTGCGGAGCCCGGCGCGCCAGAGCAAGACGAGCAGGCCCTCGTCCAGGCGGTCGGCGCGCATCTCGCCGCTGAAGCGCATCCCGAGCGGCATCAGCGCGTTCGCGATCGCGCGCACGCGGTCGGGGTCGAGGTTGAACAGCGGGTCGCGAAAGGACACGCCGGTCGCGCCGTAGCGGTCCCTCAGGTGCGCCACCTCGGCCGCGACGCGCGCCGGGTCTCGCTCTCGGAACGCGGCGGTCACGCGCCAGGGGCAGTACCCGCAGGCGTAGGGGCAGCCGCGCGCGGAGCTCACGGGCAGCGTGATGCCGCGACTCAGGAACGCGTAGCGGTAGCGGTCGGTCGGGAAGGGGGACCAGTCCGGGAACGGCAGCGCGTCGAGGTCGCTCACGCTGCCCGCCTCGGCCACGCCGTCGGCCAGGTCGAGCAGGGCCGCGCCGAGGTTCTCCGGCTCGCCCCGCACCACCACGTCCGCGACGTCAGCGTAGCGCTGAGGCCGCGCGGTGGCGTGCGCGCCGATGACGAGCGAGCGCACCCCGCGCTCACGGAGCCGCTCGAGCAGCGCGCGCTCGGCCTCGCAGTCGACGATCGAGCTGAGCACGATGGCCGCGTCGACCTCGGGCGCCACGCCGTCGCGGACCTCGACGAGGGAGACCGCGTGGCCCGCCGCGCGCAGCTGCGCCGACAGGTAGCCGAGCACGAGCGGGGGCAGGTCGGCGAGGCGGGCCTTCGCGGCCTCGAGCAGGCGCGCGCGCCACGAGTCCCCCACCTCGAACACGGTCCCGTACCCGCCGGCCACGTCCTTCAGCGTGCAGCCAGGGTGCGAATAGACGGTGACGAGGGCGACGCGCATGAGCAGCCGGACGTGCAGAGCCGTGGTCCGCATTCCCCTGCGGGACCCGCCCAGCGGTTAGCATCCTCGCGAGATCGCTGCTAGATGGCTCCAGCCGAATCCGCCCGCGCGCGCTCCGAACCGCGCCTCGGGCCGGGTGAGCCGCGCCCATGAAAGCCGCCGAGAGCGATCGTCAGAGCCCCCCCGCGCCGATGGAGGCCGCCGCCCACCGGGGCGCCCTCTCCGAGGAGGCGCCGCGCCGCGGCTGGCTGGTCGCGCTGACCGTCGTCGCGGTCGCGGGCGTCGTCGGCGGCGGCTACGCGTGGCTCTCCGGGCGCTCGCTCGACGGGACGAGCGGCCTCATGACCGAGCTCCAGGACCGCGGCCGCATCGCCGTGGTCGGCGGCGCGGATCTCGAGCGCCTCGAGGTGGAGGGCACGGACCTCGTCGCGGCGTCGTCGGTCGCGGGGCTCGCGGAGGCGCTCTCGGGGACGGACGAGGGCCAGCTGGCGGACGTGCTGACCGACGCCGGCGTGGGCAACCTCGTCGTCGACGGACGGCGCGGGGGCTCGCTCGAAGACGACGCCGCCCTCGAAGCGCGGCTGCGGGCGTACGGGAACATGAGCAGCCTGCGCGGCGTGTACCTGACCCCCACTGCGGGCCTGTACGAGCGGCGGCGCGGCCTGATGCTCGACGACGAGCTCGGCGAGGCGCTCGCGCGCGCGGCCCGACAGATCGTGGGCGGCGCCCGGCTGCCGCGGATCCGCGCGTTCCCCGAGCCGCTCCGCCGCACGCGCAACGTCGAGGTCATGGTGATGCTCACGCGGGGCGGTCGCCCGCGGCTCTGGCGCTCGGCGCGCGGCGGCTCGATCGCGCGCGCGTTGATCACGGCGGCCAGCGTCGCGCGCCAGCGATGGCAGGAGCGGGAGCAGGCGATGGGTGGCCCGATCGACGAGCAGCTCCCGCGCATGACGGTGCAGGTATTCTTGCTCGAGGAGGACGGCACCTTCGACGACCGAACGCCCGGCTTCGTCGAGCGGGTGTTCACCGAAGATCACGGCGTGGCCTTCGAGCTGCGCGGGAGCTGGCACTACCTCCTGCCCCGCGCGACGCGCGAGCGCGGGGAGGGCTCGGCGATGAGGGCGTACCAGGCGCTCTTCGAGGAGGCGGGGCTCGCCTACCAAGCCGCCAGCGACGGCGGGGCGGACGCCGAGGACTCGGCCGAGATCGCGCGAGAGGCGTTCGAGCGCGCATTCGGGCGCGCCGACATCCGCCTCTACCGGCTGGTGGCGAGAGAGGTCGGCACGTCGCCTCCCACGTCGTCCGCCGGCGCGTCGGACAGGCCGCTGCCGCTGCCCTCGGACACGGGCTCGTTCGGCGGCTCGCTCGGCGAGGGATTGCTCGGGCCAGGGGCGCTCGACGGGCTCTGAACGAGCACCTCGCTCGTCGGCTCGCGGTCGGGCACGGCCGGCAGCCGCACCACGAAGGTCGTGCCCACGCCCTCCTGGCTGCGCACCTCGATGTGCCCGCCCGCCGCGTTGACGATGCGCTGCGAGATGGCGAGCCCGAGCCCCGTGCCGCGGTCCTTGGTGGTCACGAACGGCACGAAGAGGTTCGCGAGCACGCGCTGCGGGATGCCGGGCCCGGTGTCCTGGACCCAGAGCTCCACCCAGCGCTTGAGCTCGCCGTAGGCCTCCGTGCGCGTCTTCTCGAGCGTGCGCACCGTCAGGTCGCCGCGGCCCTCCATCGCCTGCGCCGCGTTCTGGCCGAGGTTGATCAGCACCTGGCGCAGCCGCTCGGCGTCGATCCGCACGCGCGGTAGATCCGCGCCCAGCTCGAGCTTCGCGTCGACGCCCTCGGGCAGATCGGGCCCGAGCAGCTGCACCGTGCGCTCGACCGCGGCGTTGACGTCGGTCGGCGCGGGGTCGCCGGTGGAAGGGCGGGCGTAGTCGAGGAACGACGAGACGACCCGGTTCAGCCGGTCGACCTCCTCGACGATGATGTCCAGGAACTCGCCCGCCTGCGGCTCGTCCTCGGGCTCGTTGAGGAACTGCGCGCTCGCCTTGATGGCGCCCAGCGGGTTGCGGATCTCGTGCGCGAGGCCCGCCGCCATCTCGCCGAGCGCGGCGAGCCGGTCGCGCTGCTTGAGGCGCTGGTAGAGGCGCGAGTTCTCGATCGCGATGGACGCCTGCGCCGCCAGCGCGCGCAGCAGTTGCACCTCCTCCGGGCTGAACGCGTCGCGCAGTCGATCGTCGCGCAGGCAGAGGAGGCCGTAGGTCTCGTCGACGCCACGCAGCGGCACGCAGACGGACGCCTTCATCGCCTCGAGCGTCTGGATCACCTCGGCGAGCATCTCGGCCGTGAGGTTCTCGCCGAGCTCGCGCGCCTCGTCGAGCTCCCGCTCGAGGTTCTCGAGCACGACCTCCTCGTCGGCGCGCAGCCGGTCGACGAGCGGGCGGGCCGCGGGCAGCTCGATCCGCTGCACGGGCTCGAGCCCCACGTGGCCGCCGAGGTCGAAGCCCTGTCCGCGCTCGTCGACGAAGTAGATGGAGGCGTCGGTGACGCGGCGAGAGCCCTCGAGGCCGTTCATGACGAGCTGGCTCATCTCGTCGATGGCCAGCGTGTGCGCGAGCCGCGCGCGGAGCTCGCCGATGATCTGCTCGAGGTCGTAGCGCTCGCGGAAGAAGATCTGGGAGATCTGCTGCTCGAGCTTGGCGCGCACCGGCTCGAAGATCAGGAAGAGCACGAGCGCGGCGACGACCGAGTGGAGGAAGAAGTGCCCCGGGTCGAGGAAGACGAGGACCCACACGATGCCCGCGAGCGAGAAGGACAGCGCGGTCAGCAGGAAGAGGCGACCCGCCAGCTCGTAGAGGTCGAGCAGCCGGTAGCGGAGCACGGACTGCGACAGGACGTAGAGGAAGACCAGGATGAGCACCGTGCCGACGGGCGGGATCTCGAGGCCGGCGTAGGGCAGGTACTCCGCCAGCGTGAACACCGCGGCCAGCGCGCCGACCACCGCCAGGTACGTCAGCCGCGCGCGCTCGAAGCGGGAGCGCGCCACGCGACCGGCGCGGAAGAGCATCACCATCGCCGCCGCCAGCAGCACGAAGACGTAGGTGAAGATGAGCGCGGCGAAGAAGATCTGGTGGAAGAGCGGGGTGAAGACCGCCGCGATCATGCCGAGCGAGAGCAGGAACGCGCCGCGCTGGAGCTGCGTGGCCCGCCTCGACTCGGGTTGCAGGAACGTGCGGAAGAACTGCACTGCGCTGAGCGGCAGCAGCACCGCGCACACGAAGTTAAGCCGTGCGAGGAACGGGCCGCCGTCGAAGAAGCGGACCAGGAACGTCGAGAGGTACCAGGCCGCGACCGTCGCGCCGAAGAGGCTGAAGTACCAGTGCACCCGCCGCTTGCGGGGGCGCAGGAGGACGGTCGACGCGATGGCGAAGCAGAGGACCGCTGCGAGCAGCGAGGTCTGGGTGCGAAGATCCACGCGAGCGCAGCGTACGGGGCGGCGGGGGTGCGCTCAACCGCGCCCAGCCCGTGTCAGCAGCTCCGCGCGCACGTGCCCGAGCAGCACTCGCGGTTGGGTGGCGAGCACGGGTTGCCGCACATGCCGCAGTTGGCTGCGCTGGTGCCCAGCTCGATCTCGCAGCCCGTCAGGGGGTTGCGGTCACAGTCGTCGAACCCGGGCGCGCACGCGTCGATCCTGCAGGTCCCCGCTTCGCAGCTCGACGTCGTGTTCGGCTGCACGCAGCTGACGCCGCACTCTCCGCAGTGCTCGGGGTCGGTGTCGAGGTCGAAGCCCTCGTCGACGCTCCCGTCGCAGTCGTCGTCGACGCCGTTGCAGAGCTCGTCCGGGACGCACGCGTCGAACGGACCGGCGTCCAGCGTGGGCCGCGTGCCGTCCCAGCGATCGAGCTCCCCATCCGCGACCTCCAGAGGTCGGCAGCCGCCGCGCGCGCAGGTCTCGGCGCCGCAGTCGACGCCGCCGCACTCCGAGAGGAGCTCCACGCGCCACACCACGATCTCGCCGCTCCGAAACGTGACGTCTCCGGTGCGCGCCACGACGTCCGATCCCGACGCGCGGCCGACGACGCGGATCCGAAACGGCCCCAGCGGCCCGCCCTCGTGCGTCATCGCGAGGGTGCGAGGGAGCGGCACCTGCCCCGGGCCGAGCTGCGCGCTCGCGGTCTGCGTCCTGCCGTCGGGGCCGTCGGCGGTGACCTCGATGCGGTCCAGCTCGCTCGGAACGCTCAGGTCCGAGTTGACCTCCACGAGGATCTGCGTGGGCTGCGACGTGCATCCCGCGACCAGCACCAGGGCGATGACGAATCTCAGGGCCACGAGAGCACCCCTGGCTCGAAGTTGCCGCGGACGGGGTCTGTCGAGCCCCCGCCGACCGCGATGGCGACGATGACGATGCCCACCACGAGCAGCACCCCTCCGCCGACCGCAGCCCAGAACCCCCACTCCTCGTGGAGCGGCGTCGCCGTGGGTGTGACGACGGGATCCGCCTCCACGACCTCCGGCGCGGCCCCGACGCCGAGGTAGACGCGCGTGCGCTCCCCGGCCTCCGCGCGTATCGAGACTCGAGCCACGCTGCGCGCGCCTCGGGTCGCCTCGACGACATGGGGGCCCGGCTCGACGTAGACATCTTCGTCGAGCGCCTCCTGGCTCAGCGGCACCTCATCGAGCGCGACGCGGGTGTCGGCGAGCTCCGGCGCGCGCTCCACGCGCAGTCGGGCCGCCTCCCGATCCATGCGCTCTCGCAGCGCCGCCGCGAGCTCACGGAGCGAGTCGGGTGTGTCCGGCGCGGCTTCGAGAGCCCTGAGGTTCGTGTCGGCTTCCCGATGCGCCCCGAGCTCCACCTCGGCCGCGGCCAGGTTGTACCGGATGGCCGGCGCGTCCCGGAGCGCGAGCGCAGCGCGGAACGCGGTGACGGCGTCCGCCCAGGCCTCGCCGCGGGTGTGTGTGACGCCTTCGGCGAACAGGGCGCGTGCACGCGCGGCGCGCTCCTCTTCGGGCTCGGCTGCGGGCTCGCCGGCCGGGTTCTCGTCCTGCCCGTGCGCGAGCGTGGGGAGCGCGAGGCTCGCAGCCAGGGCGAACAGAAGGCCGGTCGCGGTCAGAAACCAGGGTCGGTGACGATCACCGGCCCCCCTCGTCGGCCGCCCCGGCCAGTCGAGGGCGTCCGCCGGTCGCGGGGGCGTGTCGTCGGTGCTTCGGGCTCGGATGGCTCTTCTCGCGTCGCGGTCTCGACCTCGGTACTTGCGGTCGAGTCGGCGAGATTATCATCGTCCGAAGGCGAGGGAACATCCTCTTCCTGCGCCGCCTCCCGAGAAGGAGGTGCGACGAAGGCGGTCGAGCCCCCGATCGCGGCTCCGCCACCGCTCGCGGGGCCCGTCGATGCCGGTGAAGGAGAGGGGGCCGGCGCGAGATCCGCCACGTCGTCATCGCCTCCGAACGACGACAGCGCGAAGACCGTTGCGATGAGGGCCAGCGCGAGGATGGCGATCCCGGCGTACATCCAGACCGGCCGGCGCGTCGACGGGCTCTCCGGCACCTCCGAGCTCTGCGCCACGCCCGAGCTGGTGATGCTCGCCAGCAGCCTCGCGCGGAGGTCTTCGTCGGCATCGAGGCTCGGCCCGGCGTGGAGCTCGCGCGCGAAGAGCTCCTCCATGAGCAGCCCGATCCGGCCTGCGCTGACCACCTCCTTCATGTCCGCGAGGAGATGGTCGAGATCGTGCTGGAAGTCCTCCGCCCGCTGGTATCGCTGGCCGGGGTCCTTTGCCAGCGCGCGCGTCACGATCTGGTCGAGGCCCGGGGGGACGTCGTCCCGGAACGTCGAGGGCGGCGGCGTCTCCTCCTCGAGGATCGCCTTGACCGTGTCGTATTGCGTCTTGCGGCCGAAGAGCCGCCGGCCGGTCAGGGTCTCGAAGAGGCAGACCCCCAGCGCGAAGACGTCGGAGCGCGGGTCGACCGGCTGACCCATCGCCTGCTCCGGGGACATGTAGCCGAACTTGCCCTTCACCGCGCCAGCTTCCGTCGAGTGCTCGCTGCGCTCCGCCTTCGCCACGCCGAAGTCGAGCAGCTTCACGATGCCGTCGTATCGGATCATCACGTTGTGGGGCGAGACGTCGCGGTGGACGATCCGGAGCGGTCGGCCCGCCGAGTCCTTCGCGCGGTGCGCGTAGTGCAGCGCCTCGGCGACCAGCGAGAAGATGCGCAGGAGCTCGGGGATCGGGACGCGGCGCTTCTTCCTGGTGAGCCGGACGACGAGGCCGCGCAGGGTCTGCCCCGGCACGTGCTCCATCGCGATGTAGAAGCGCCCCTCGTGCCGGCCACACTCGTAGACCGTGCAGATGTTCGGGTGAGACAGGCGCATGGCGAGGCGCCCCTCGTTGAGGAACATCTTCGCGAACTCACCGTCCTCCGCGAACTCCCCGCGGACCACTTTGATGACGACGCTGCGGGAGCCCGCGCCCTCGAGCGATTGCCGGGCGAGGAGGATGTCCGCCATCCCGCCCGTCGCGAGCCGCCCCAGCACGTCGAACCGAGCGAAGCGGCCGATGACCTCCGCCTCGGTCGCGTCGGGGATGAGCGAGTCCTCGCGGGCCGGAGGCGCGGCGGTGGGGCGCGTGCTGGACCGACCGGGAGCGTCGCCCTCGGCCTGTTCGGTTTGTGCTTCGGGCGCGGGCGCGACGTCGTTCGCCGAGGGCTGCTCCGCCCGCGCCACGGGGCCGCTCGTCTCACCGGACTCCGTCGCCTCGCTCGACCTCGCGGCGGGCTGGGGCGCCGCGCCGCTCGGGGGCCGAGGCGGCTTCGGTCCCTTCGGTGGCATCCGGCTCGGCGGAGGCGGGACGTTCACCTTCGCGCGGCGGGCCTGGCTGGCGGTCGGGATCGATGGGGGGCGAGTCGAGGTCGGGGCCTCGTCCGCCTGCGCATCCTGGTCTCGTCGCGCACCCATGCCCGGGCAGGATACGTGATCTGCACCGCGCTTGCCTCCCCGGCTCACGCGGATCGCTCGCGTTCAGCCGCGCGGGTTGCTGCTGGGCTGAGGGGAGGGGTCGTCCGCGTGGGGGTTGGTGCTCGGCTGCGGGGACGGGTCTCCCGCGCGGTTGCCGCCGCTGCCCGACATGCTCGGCTGCGGCGAGGGATCGCCGCTCGCGATGTCCTCCGCGCTCGGGAGCGCGGCGAGGTCGAGCGCCAGCAGGTAGCGCTCACCGAGCTCGTCGGCCTCGTCGTCGAGGCCCTCCTTCTCGAGCTCCTCCTGGACCGACTCGACCGTGTCGACGCAGACGATGCTGCCGCTCTCGTCGACGGCGGCGACCAGGCCCGAGTCCGCGCCCGCGAGCGCGTAGTCGGTGGCCCGGTCGAGGCGATCCTCACAGCCCGCGGGGGCCGCCATCCAGGCGGTGGAGTCCACCTGGTCGAGCGCGATGGTCCCGGGCGCGACCTCGATGAGCGAGGTGCGGTTGGCCGCGTCGACGGCGAGGGGACCGGGGCCGCCGAGGCTGCAGCCGGTGACGAGCGCCGCGAGGGCGACGGTCGGGACGAGGATGAGCGAATGGATACGGTTCTTCATGACTCAGCTCCCCGCCTTCAGGTCGTACTGTTTGACGAGCTGTGACAGGCGTGGACGTTTCATCCCGAGCAGGTCGGCCGCTCGCGTGATGTTCCCGTCCGTCTCTTCCAGAGCGCGCACGATGCACTCGCGCTCCATGACCTTCTTCATCTCGAGCAGCGACACGTCGCCGCCCCGGACCCGCTCGTAGAGCATGCTCTCGACCGACTCCTGGATCGTCGGGGCGAGCTCCGCCCGCTCCCCGCGGGCCGCGCTCGCACGCTCGGGCGGCAGGAAGCTCTCCGAGAACGCCGCGAAGTCGTCCGGGACGAGCACACCACCGTCGGCGAAGAGCGTCGCCGAGCGGAGGACGTTCTCGAGCTCCCGCACGTTGCCCGGCCATCGGTGTTGCGAGAGGCAGGCGATGGCCTCCGGGCTCATGCGCTTGACGGGCTCACCGCGCTCCTGGGCGATCCGCCCGAGCAGGTGCTCGGCGAGCGGGCCGACGTCCGCGAGTCGCGCGCGCAGCGGCGGCATCTCCATCATCACGCCGCGGAGGCGGTAGTAGAGGTCTTCGCGGAACGTCCCGTCCTCGACCATCTGCTCGAGGTCACGGTGCGTGGCCGCGATGATGCGGACGTCGACCTCGATCTTCTGCGTGCCGCCGACGCGCTCGAACTCGCGCTCCTGGAGCACGCGGAGCAGCGCGACCTGCGTCTTGGCGGAGATGTCGCCGATCTCGTCGAGGAAGATGGTCCCCCCGTCCGCGAGCTCGAAGCGACCCTTCTTGCGCGCGTTGGCGCCCGTGAACGCGCCCCGCTCGTGGCCGAAGAGCTCGCTGAGCAGCAGCGTCTCGACCAGCGCGGCGCAGTTCACCTTCACCAGCGGCTTGTTGCGGCGCTTGCTGCTGTCGTGGATGGCCTGCGCCACCAGCTCCTTGCCCGTGCCGCTCTCGCCGCGCACGAGCACGATGGCGTCGGCGGCGGCGACCTTGTCGATGACGCCGAAGACCTGCCGCAGCGCGGGCGAGGTGCCGACCAGCTCGGGGAAGCGGCGGCGCCACTCCGCGTCTCGCTCGTCGCCGAGGCCGCTCTTCGGGAGGGCGCTCTTCGGGAGGGCGCGGTGCGTGCCCGTCAGGGCGCGAGGCGGCGGCACCGACTCGTGCCGGGTCCGCGTCCACGCGGAGGCCAGGCCGCCGGCGACCGTGCTCAGCTCCTGGCGCAGCGGGCGCTCGGCCCAGGCGGCGCGCGCCTCGTCCGGCACGCGCGACGTCAGGTCGTCTTCCACTCTCTGGGCACGCTCCAGGACCCGCGTCGCGAGCCCCACTTCGCCCGAGTCGCCGAGGGCGCGGGCGTGCCGGATCAGCGCCTTGAGCAGGCGCTCCGGATCCTCGCAGGCCTCCGCGAGGTCCACGGCGCGACGCGCGGCAACGCGGGTGTCGCCCCCCGCGGCGCGCTCGAGGTCGGCGGCGACCCGCGCGCGGTCGGCCTCGTGCTTGGCCGGCAGCTCCAGCGGCAGCTCGCCCAGCAGCGCGCGCGCCGCCGGGACGTCGCCGTCCACCAGGTGCAGGCGGACCAGCTCGAGCGCCGCCTCGTGCTGACGCACCGAGGAGAGCCGCGCGAAGGCGTCGCGGGCGGTGGCGAACGCGTCCCGCGCCGCGCTGACGTTGCCGTCCGCTCCGTCGATGCGCCCGCTGAGGAGCAGGCTCTCTGCGAGCACCGAGCCAGGGAGCTTGCCCCCGACGCGGGTCGCGAACTCGCAAAGGCCGCGGGCGCGGCCGCGCTCGCCGAGGGTCAGGTAGAGCTCGCCCAGGTTGTTCGCCACGCGCGCGAGCATCGCCCGGTTGCCGAGCCGCTTCAGGAGGCTGACCGCCTGGTGGTAGTAGTCGAGCGCGTGACCGTAGTCGCGCCCGAGGTGCGCGATGACCGCGAGGTTCTCGGTGGCGATGGCGCGCTCGCGGGTGTCGCTGACGCGGCTCGCGACGTCGATGGCCACGTGGCACGCGCGCTCGGCGCCCTCCAGGTCTCGCTGCAGGAGCAGCGCGACGGCGAGGTTGGTGTGGGCCTGCGCTTCCTGGTGGCCGAGGCCGGACGCCTTGGCCTCGTCGCGGTTGCGCTCGAACAGCGGCGCGGCCACCGTCGGCTCCTTCTGCGCGAGCGCGAGCTTGCCGAGCGTGTTGCGCGCCATCAGCGCGATCACGAGCTTGCCCGCGTCCTCCGCGGCGGCCAGGGCGCGGGCGCCCCAGCGATGGGCCTCGCCGTAGTCGGCGCTCTGGTAGTAGAGCTCCGCGAGGTGGGCCTCGACCTCGGCCTGCAAGCTCGGGTCGCCGCTCCGCTCGGCGTGCCCGTGGGCCCGCACCAGCACCTCCGCCGCCTCCTCGTGCTCGCCCGCCTGCGTCAGGAGCTGCCCGACGCGCAGCGCCGCGACGGGATCCGAGGGGCTGGCGGCGAGGACCTCGCGCGCGTGCTCGAGCGCGCGGCGGTAGTGGCCGGACACACGGTAGAGCTCCGCGAGCTGCTCGCGGATGGCGGCCGGGACGTCGTCGGAGGCCTCGAGGAAAGACTCGAGCAGCGCGGCCGCCTCACCGACCGCGTGGCGCGCCGACAGCGACGCCGCGGCCACGACCGCGAGCTCCGAGGCGCGCGCGTGGTCCCCCGCCGCGATCGCGTGTCGCACGGCCTCTTGCAGGTCGACCCCGTCGGCGCAGACGTCGGCGCTGCGCAGGTGCAGCGCGCGCTGGCGCGCCGTCGAGAGCAGGCCGTAGCAGCGCTCGCGGTCCGCCTCTCGGCCGAAGCTGAAGAGGATGCGGCCGTCGACGATGTTCTTGCCGAGCAGGTCGCAGCCCGCGAACGCCCCGCGCTCCACCGGGGTCGGGTCGACCTGCGCGATGCGAGACAGCTCGTCGAGATCGGCGTGACGCCCCACGACGGCGAGCGCCTCGACCATGCTGCGCGCGATGGGCGGCAGCGCGTCGAGCCGACGAGCGAGCCGGGCCTCGGGCGTCAGCGGCTGCCCCTCGAGCAGGAGATCGATCGCCTCCGGCACGCCGCTCGTGCGCTCGAGGATGCGCTCGAGCGCGCCCCGGGACTGCAGGTAGGCGCGCACGCCAGCGAGATCGAGCGTGCCGACCTCCAGACGGGTGGCGCGGTCGTTGGCGCGGAGCGCTTCGATCGGCGCGGGGAGCCCGCCCTCGGGGTCGGTGCGGAGGCTGGCGACGAAGAGCGCGCGGGTCGGCGCGTCGCGGCCGTCCAGTCGGTCCTCGACGGGGCCGCCTTCGATCAGGAACTCCAGCAGCTCGACGGTCCCGCGGTCGGCGCGCTCCACGTGGTCGAGCACGATGAGCGGGGCGCGCAGGCGCGCCACCTCGCGCAGCAGCCCCGCGACGGCGTCGAAGAAGCGCAGCCGCTTCTCGAACACGGCCGTCTCGGGCGTGGCGCCGGGGAGGTCGTCGGTCGCGAACGGCACCCGCTCGGCGTCCGCGCCGCCGTGGAGGTGCCAGAGTCGATGGCAGCCGCCGCGGCAGGCGAGGCCCGCCAGGTCCGTCTCCGGCGCGACACCGACCTCCTCGAGGAAGCGCAGTGAGCGGTCGACGATCTGCGCGAACGGCCCGAAGGCGCGGCCGGGCTCGCAGCGCCCCTCGAGCACGACGCCGCCCTGGAGGCGCACCCGGCTCTTGAGCTCGGAGAGGATGTTCGACTTCCCGATCCCGCTCGGCCCCTCCACGAACACCAGGCGCGCCGCGCTGCGGTCGCCCCGCTGCGCCTCGCGGTAGAGGTCGGAGAGCTCGGCAAGCTCCGCCTCTCGCCCCGCGCAGTGGCTGTCGGTGGGGCCCCGCCCGTCGGAGCGGCTGGCGTCGGTCTGGGTCGGCGCGCCGTTCGAGGCGGCCGGCACAGGCCGGGACGCCTCTGCGAACGCGCGCGCCGCGTTGGAGGGGGAAGAGTCGTGGTGCATGTGTGGAAGCCCGGGAGGGGCGAGCGTCCCCTCCATCCGGCCCAGGGTAGGGGGAGGGGAGGGTTCATTCAAGGCGGGCACCCTACTATCAGGGGCACCTGCGGGTCTGGCCTCGGCGGCCGGCGCCGCGGCGGGGTCGAATCCCGACGTCCTGGTCGCAGTGCGGCTCGGGTTCGGGGTCGGGGTCGGGTTCGGGGTCGGGTTCGGGGTCGGGGTCGGGGTCGGGGTCGGGGTCGGGGTCGGGGTCGGGGTCGGGGTCGGGGTCGGGGTCGAGTTCGGGGTCGGGGTCGGGGTCGGGGTCGGGGTCGGGGTCGGGGTCGGGGTCGGGGTCGGGGTCGGGGTCGGGGTCGGTCGAGTTTGCACGCGTCGTTGCGCCGTCGAAGTCGAACGCGACCTGGGCCTGGAGAGTCCAGCGCCATCCGCCACAGCCGTTCGCCCACGCCTCCGCCTCCGCGTCCGCCTCCGCCTCCGCGTCCGCCTCCGCGTCCGCCTCCGCCTCCGCCTCCGCGTCCGCCTCCGCCTCCGCCTCCGCCTTCAGCGCCGCAGCGGCGTCCAAAGCCTCCGTCAGCCGTCGCCGCGGAAGCGGCAACGCGGTCCGGTGCCTCGACGCTTGCGCTGCGGAGTCCGCTGTCGACCCGCTCCCGCTCCCGCTCCCGGTCCCGCGCCCGCTCCCGCTCCCGCTCCCGCTCCCGCACCCGAGCCCGCTCCCGCTCCCGCTCCCGATCCCGCTCCCGCTCCCGCTCCCGGTCCCGCTCCCGCTCCCGCTCCCGCTCCCGCTCCCGCTGACGCTCCCGCTCCAGCTTCGGAGTCCGCCTCCGCGGCCGTGTCGGCAGCCGCGGCCGCGTCCGCTGCCGAGTCCGCCGCCGCTCCCGAGTCTGCAGGCGCTGCCTAGTCCACAGCCGCATCCGCTTCCGCTTCCGAGATCGCTTCCGGATCTGCGACCGCTGCCGCCTCCGCTGCCGCTGCCGAGTCCAGCAGCCGCTTCCGAGTCGGCATCCGCATCCGCTTCCGTATCCGCTGCCG